>CAXGTB010000043.1:0-9572 GCA_964012565.1 uncultured euryarchaeote
AAATGAATAGTTTTTGAACCCCTCAATCAAACATATTTCTCATGCGGGGCACCAAAGTAGTAGTATTGACAGGTGCTGGGATAAGTGCTGAGTCAGGACTGAGGACCTTCAGAGATAATGACGGTTTATGGGAAAACTATCGCATCGAGGAGGTCGCAACTCCCCAAGCTTGGGAGCATGATCCTGAATTGGTTTGGAGATTCTATCAAGCACGACGAAGACAGATGGGTGAGGTAGAGCCAAATCCTGCACATCTAGCTTTAGCTAAGTTAGAAGCCGAACTGGAAGAATATACACTAATTACACAAAACGTCGATGATTTACATGAAAGAGGAGGTAGCAAGTCCGTTATTCACATGCATGGAAGATTGGAGACACTGAGGTGTGAAAAATCACAGCAGATTGAGCATAGGATGGACGATTCTGATTTGGATGATGAATATGTATACTGTAATTGCTGTAGTGAGCAAACTAGAATGAGGCCAGACATCGTATGGTTTGGCGAGACTCCAATGCAAATGGAAGAAATCTATGAGGCGGTAGAATCCTGTGATGTGTTCATCGTCGTGGGAAGTTCAGGGCATGTTTATCCTGCAGCAGGGATGGTGCATGTCGCAAAATCAAGTGGCGCTCATACGATTCTAGTGAATTACGAAATGCCGTTGAACGGAGGAGATTTCGATGAGGTTCATCTTGGCAAGGCAGGAGAAATATTGCCTGATATAGTAGACACTTGGCTTGCTGAATAATCAACGGCGACGCCTTTGTTTTTGGCTGCGTTGAGCGCGCGCTTGTGCCGCTCTAGCTTTGTTTGCGCCTTTGCGCTGTGAGCGCGCGCGCTTATCGCCAACTTTTGGTCCGCGCTTTTGCGCTTCTTTCTCATCGTTTCTCTGATCCTTCTGCATCTGCCGCCATTGGCCGCCGATCAATTGGAGGATTTCTTCTTTTGAGCCGGCACCAATTGATTCCTGTGCTCCCTTTTTGGAAACCCACAATCTTCCTTCTTTTCCATGTGGTCGATTTGGATGCGAAACCCTTTCTTCGCGCTTAATTTTTTTCAAGCCTAAAGCGCGTGATGCAATGAATAGGCCTTCAAGGTCTGGTTTCAGGACACTTGAGTCCTTTGGAACACGCCTTCCACTCCTGCGACTGGCCTTGGCATCGAAGTAGCCAGGCCAGAGTGCGATGCGGTCCGGATTGTGGTCCATGTCAACCCCTCAGAGGGCGGTTGGCTTTGAAACCATTCAAAGAACAACGCCGTTTAGAACACCATCGTGTCCTGGGCGTGAAGTGATCTTGACTTGTCCTTTGTTTGTATCTACGATTGCACCCTTGGTTAGGATGTTTCTTCTGGTGTAGTTTGGATTTGCATCGTTCTTGATTACGTTGGTGATGGTAGCAACGGTAGACTTACCGTCCTTGCCGTTGACTGTGCAGCGGTTCTCAGATAGAACACGAACCAGAGTGTTTCCACCGGTCTTACGGTAGATCTTTCTTCGAGGTTCTCCGATAAGAGCGAATTGCTTCTCAGATGAAATTTCGGTGCTGCGCTTTCCACGTGCAGCTACGCGACGACCACCTGTTGACTTGCGACGAGAAATTCCGTGCCACTGTGCCATGTTAATTGTCTCCAGCGGCTTGCCGACCAGCCGTTCATATTTGAATGGTATGCTTCAAACACAATTTGCTGAATGTGACAAAATGTGCTCGCCATCGACATACAGAGAGGCTGTTAATTCATCTCCAGCATTCAAAGGGCCCACTCCTGAGGGGGTGCCTGTGAACAAGATATCTCCTGGCCCAATTGGCGCCCAGTTCGCGAGTTTTTCGATTAATTCGGCCGGATTCCAACTCATCTCTTTGAGTGACCCTTTCTGAACCGTATTTCCGTTTATGTTCAACGTATATTCTGCGTTTTGATTGAAATCTACCCATTCTCCAATTACTGCACTTCCACAAAACGCCTTTGCTTCGGCCCATGGCAGTCTGTTTTCCTTGAGATGGTCTTGTACGCTGCGTTTTGTGAGATCAAGCCCAATAGTCATGTGAGTGGGTTCTAGGTTTTGCCCTAACTTGAGTACTAATTCGATTTCATGATGTACATCACCGCCACAGGAATCGATTGTGCCAAATTCACTGATACTCGATGTTGGCTTAAGGAAAAATACCGGCTCGCTTGGTATCGGATTACCTAATTCAGTTGCGTGTTTGGGATAAGTTCTGATTGCACACCACACGTCCATGACAATCCCAAGCGTGCTAGGCTCATCAATCCGAAGGGTCAAACCTGTGAATCCATACGGAGCATTATGGCGAAGGATTGGCAAATCAAGAAGAGAAGGCCGGTGCGTCGCAAGAACATTGCTCCCCTGCTCAAGGATTTGGAAGAAGCCCTTGGCATCGACTTGGCGGTCGATGGTGCTTTCTTGGAAATGGCAGACTATGGGCCGTGGAAAATGGTGCTAGTAGACAGAGTGCCACTAGCTGTTGAACTGATGAGTCCAGATGATGAGCGAGTCGTTTTCCTTACCCTTCGAGGATTTTTGTCCTATCCATGTGAAAAGAGGTTCGTAGAAGTCGACCACGGAGCAATACCCTTCCTGATGAAAGGTGCAGATTGCATGGTTGCAGGAGTCCATGACGCTGATGAAACCATCTCGGAAGGCGACTTGGTCTGGGTAAGAGATCAACAGCACAAGAGGCCCCTAGCAATTGGTTGGGCCATGAAAGATGGGAACAGTTTAGTCAAAGAATTAAAAGGAAAGGGACTGAAGAACATCCATTGGGTTGGTGACGAGTTATGGGAGATGGAATTGTGAAATCTAGAATGGTGATTTGTGTTCTGATTAGCATCGCTTTGCTAAACACAACAAGCGCTGCAGATGTGGAAGGCGGAGTGAATGTCGAACCAGTGGTTGAAGATACTATCTTCGATGAAATTACTCATACTGAAACGACAACTGACTTTGAAGATTGGGAAATTACCCTAACTTTGAATGATGACGCATTCAATAACAACACGACCTTTGAATTGTGGACGCAAATGTGCAATAATGATGGAGTTTGCTTACAACCTAATCCTGCTAATTTATCCACTGATGATAACAAAGTTTTCAACGCAGCTGTTACGACTATCGAAGATCACTCTTATGTGAATTGGGAAGTCAAAGTAACCTACAGTGATGACAATACTAGCGAACAATTCCCACCATCAGGCTACTACAAGACATGGTCTGATTGTTGGAACAATGCTGGAGAATGGGGAGGAGACGGATGTCCAGAAAAAGCATCTGAAGATGATGATGACTCGTTCTTGCCAGCAATCAGCGTAATGATGACTGCAGGAGCAATCATGTTGGCTGCTGCTACTCGTCTTGAATAAATTCGACTAGACGCTCGATAAAGCGGCGTTGTTCAGGACCAAAATCGGTAATTGTAACTTTGACTCCTTTGGACGTCAATTTGCCATTCAGGAAGCCCCTTCTCTCAATATCTGATTTGACCAGTGGGAGGTTAGTCATTGTTAGAGAAAACATAACACCGTCTTCAACAACCTTGATTTTCATCCCCTTGCATATTGACTGCTTGATCAACTGGTGTAATTCGTCAGGCGATTCCCCGCCTCCATAAGCAGAGAGGAAGCCAAGATCTGTTTCATTTTGCTCGATTAAGTGATCAAGCCCTCTACCAGTCATCTACTTCACCTCAAATTGGAGACTGTGCCAAATTCCAACCCACGACCTGGCCCGTTCGAGCATCCATAGCAAGAGAAAGGGTATTGTCCCATTGAATTCCATTATCAGTAGAGGTCCAAGAGCGAGTAATATCGAGAGTTGTGGCTCCTGCTTCTCCCGTATCAAGAGCGCTCAGCCATTCAGTAAGGTCGCTATCAGGAGTTACTACAAGTATGCCTACTCGAGTTTCTGGGTGATACTCTCCAGAGGAAGTGAAAAGTCCATTTGGACCACTTAAAATCGGATATCTCATTTGATCAATCAAATCTTCCTCCATCATGTCGATACTGAGCACTGAAGGAATGTCTGAGCGGCTATATGCGATTGTCTCATCGCTATTGTTAGAGGCTATTTTAGTACAATTTTCAGAGGATGGAGTCCCGGACATTTCCAATTCTACCCACCCAGTATCTGAATTCGAATCTACCCATGAAAGGTTCCAAACTGTGACTCCCTGTTGGCTTCTATCGTCTCTCGCTCTCCAAATATATTCATTATCATCAAGGCGATTGTTTCCAGTATTGTCAGCAGATACATGACCAGATTGGATGCACTGTAAAGCATCATCAAGTGAATTTGCACGAAGTGAACTGTTATCTGGCATGTTTGGTTCATTTTCTCCCCAATCAATCAATTGCTCACTAGTCGGGACATAAGCTCCAGCATTTGGCACAGAAGAGTAACTCCTTCCCAAATCTAGTAACTTGTCACCACGTGTTAGAGTATTCTCAGACATCTCTAATGTCAAACTAATTTCTCCATCAGGGAGTACCACATCTGCCAACCTCTCTGAGATTGTACCACATGCAGATTTGTCGCCTTGATCTCCTGAGATGTAGACATCAACATTCTGCCTTACCGCCCAAGGTGAATCTTCTGAAACCCACATGGTAATTCTAGCATGACCGAAACAGTTGTCACGAATTTGTCGATTTTCGACAGATACCTTCCACAACTCTTCCCCATCTACCTCATCAGCACCAAGTACATTCCAATCCCACCCCAAGTGGGTACCATTGGTTCCTGTTTCAATTAATTTAGTGCCCATCATTTCTCTTAACTCGACTGGCGAGATCACTATTGCAACACCTGGGGCAACATCCTCCAATAGACCAAGAATCCCGCCTAGGCCATTAGATACGGTTGTGCCTTGAGTATAATCTTCACCTAGTGTCAACTTCCATTCTGCCTCGGTTGAAATTACATCTCTCTCAGAAATTTCTGTCCAAGATTTGGTATTGAATTCGAGATTGCCTCCAACTGCGTAAATGGATGAGCCAGATTGACATTCATCGGGTTGTAGTGGTTTTGGATTGTAACTTTTCAAGTTGATTTGGTCAAAATTTCTAGTTTGGACTTTCTCTACAGTTAGCCAGTCTAAACCATAGGCGCCTTTCGCTCTCACCACACCTTTTAGAGAATCATCAGCTTCGAAATCTAATTCACTTTGACCGCCATCGGTAACCGATGTTGTCCCAATGCCTGAGAAGGTCATCAACAATCGACAGGATTTGTTTAATTGTTCAACATCGACATTGTCACGGATCAGTTCCACATATTCGCCCGTAACTTCCAATTCTCCATTTAGTAAGGTATACTCCATGGAGTCGCCGTAGCGAAGATCGTCTGCGGTGAATGGTTGCAGTTGATTACTAACATACCAATACCAACCTCCTGTCGCCACTAAAATTGTCAACAGCACAGCTGCAACTTTTGGATTCTTTAACTGGTCGAGCAGTGTAACAGATGTTGTTGATTCTTTGACAAACACTGGTTCTTCTTCATCAATGAATTCAGCGTCGAGAACTTCGGCTTCCAATACGTCATCTTTCGCGCTTGGAAGTGGTACTGATTCCGATTCTAATGAAACTATTTCTTCTTCCATAGAGATCGATTCCTCGTCCTCTAGTGATATTGATTCTTCTTTTGGCTCAACACCGGTGAAGAAGTCGTTTAATCTTGAGATTAAATCTGCTTTTTTGCCATTGATCGCTAGCCCGTTTTCCTTACACATAGCCTTTAATTCGGCCACTGTGTGGGAAGAGGAAACATAGGATTCTGGCTCACTCATCGTCTACAACGGAGACTTCACCCTCTTTCAATGGTAGGTATACTTGTGGCCCCTAAGGGGCCAAATCAAGCATTAGGGTCTTCATACGGAACATAAAATCCGTCTTTGATGACATACACCTGTTGATCATACGTGCCGTCGGGCTTTTTGCGGAAGTACCATCCATCGCCTTGATCTTCATACACATCTTCTACTGGGGCAACCTGCTCGGCTTCCACAGGAGTTTCTGAAATCGCTTCAGTAGCCAAATCAGGCTGTGGCGAAGTTGCTTCTTGCACAGGAGGACCCGTTGGCCCGGTTGGAGGTCCGGTTGGCCCGGTTGGAGGCCCTGTTGGGCCAGTTGGTGGACCGCTTGGACCGGTCGGAGGCCCGGATGGCCCCGCTGCTATTCTGGCAACTGATGTCTCGGCAAGAACTGCATTCTCAATACTTGGAGCCGCCTTAGGTTCTACAAGACTCTTGACGAATTTACCATGCTTTTGAGCGCCTATGAATGCGAATCCTGACATCAATAAACACAACACAGCAAATATTGCCAAAGGTAGTTGAGTTGGGTAAAGTTCTACATCAGCAGCGACGTTAATTCCGCTAAAATCTCCTGCCCCATCCTTACTATCTGCAGTGACCTGCATACAATATATTCCAGGGTCCACGCTCATCTCAATGTCATAAGTTTCCGATTCTACCGGATCTTCAATAATGTGATAATTATTAGGATATTCTGCCTCTCCATTTCGTAGCATTGCAGCAGTTTTACTAATCGAGCCATCTGTAGCATCGCAGCCCTTGGAATTTTCAATCAGATAGATTTCAATATTGTTAACATTAGTAGGAAGAGATTTTACTGAAATTTGTATTTCTACTGGTATATCTGTGAAATCTTCACCCGCTACAGGTAATCCCCAGACCGTGATCTCTTTTTCAGTCGAGCCAATTCCCTGCTCGATCTCCATCGAAGTTGACATGAAAGGATATAGAGCAAAGGCGAAGAGCAAAGCTGCTAAACCGAGGTACATGAAAACATTCCAGCGTGCTTTTTTTAGTGCGGATTGGTGGTCTTCTAGAGTCAGTTCTGGTGCCGATTCCTCATCTGAAACATCGGTGGGTGTTTCTTCTTCAAGTTCATCGGACATGGTTATGCGAACTGTAATCACAACTTGAAGTGAACGATTGTAATAAATCAAAGGAATCAAAAAGGTAAGGGTGACAGATGCACACCATGACAACAAGGTTGGCAGTATTATCGCGTGGTCCGCGATTGTACAGTACTCGACGTCTTGTTGAAGAAGCGAGACTGCGCGAAATTGACGTGGCTGTAATCAATCCAATGCAATTCTCTCTTTTTGTTGCAGAACAAGATATTGGAATTTTACACCAAGGTCAAAAGTTCGATTACGATGCTGTTATTCCACGTATTGGTCACTCGATTACAAAACACGGAGTCGCTGTTCTAAGACACCTAGAACAACTCGAGGTATGGACCGCCAACACCAGTCAAGGTATTCTACAAAGCAGAGACAAATTGCACTCATCACAAATTCTAGCAAGAAACAGAATTCCAACTCCGCGCACTTCCTATGTCCGAGACATGAAGGACATCGAGAGGGCTATCGAGGCGGTAGGTGGACTTCCTGTTGTAGTCAAAGTGACCCAAGGCACTCAAGGCCAAGGCGTATTCCTACGTCACACCCTACACGAAACCACTAACCTCGTTCAAGGATTATTGGTTACTGGCAAAGCAGTTCTAATTCAAGAATACGTTGCAGAAAGCCATGGTAAAGATATCAGGGCATTGGTCGTTGGAGGAAAAGTCGTAGCAAGTATGCGCAGGAAAGCTAGAGGTAGAGAATTCAGATCAAATTACCATCTGAATGGGACCGTCGAAAAGGTCGACATCTCTGAAGAATACGCTGAAGTTGCATGTCGCGCAGCAAGAGTGCTTGGCCTCAACGTTGCAGGAGTAGATTTGCTCGAGGGCAATGATGGCCCGTTGGTTTTGGAAGTTAATTCGTCTCCCGGACTTGAGGGTATTGAGAAAGCAAGTGGAGAGAATGTTGCAGGTGCAATAATCGATTACGTGATTTCTGAATCGGATTTCAGTGAAGTCAATGTTGACCAGTTGCTAAAGACAATTCCTGGCCAAGGCGTACTCTCAGTACATCTAAGAAACCACCCTCATTTGATTGGTTCACCAATTAGTGATATTTTCAAAGGAGAGATGCCCGTTTTCGCACTGTCTAGAGCAGGTGACCTGATTTGGAATCCAGATCCAGATATCCAACTACGATTCCGTGATTCTCTAATTTGCTATGGTGATTTAGAACAACTAAGAGCTAACATAAAGCGTAAGATTTTGGATTTGCCACCTGTTTCTAGAACTGAAAGTGACGAACAAGACACTAATGCTTGATTACTATTTCAGAACCAAGGAACTGGTACTGGTTGACCAATCAATCCCATGAATATCCTGTATGCCAAGGTTATTGGAAGAATAACGATAATGAGAACCAGCATCATCAATGTTTCAAAGATTAGCCCGATTATAGCCCCCGGATCAGTAGCATTTGACAATTCTAGCATTTTCATACCAAATTGGTTTAGCATACCTTCCGTAGATGGAGCAATTGTTGAAATTAATTCAGCCAACTTGAAGTAAATTAGAGTCAGTGTGTTAATCATGTTGCTCACTAAATTCTGGTATCGCTGTCTGACATATAAAGGAAATTCCGGATTTTTACTATTCACTGGATAAAAACAGAGCACATCAACAACTGTAAACCATTGCCAAAATTATACTATCATGCGAAGAAGATGGACTGAAGAGCGGCGCCAAAATCGTCTGCAAGCAGACTGGATAGTCGGGTGGCTGCGAGACAACGGACCCGCCACAATTCGTGAAATCGTAAATGCGTTGAAAGAAGCAGGTCGTGATGTAAAGGCCCATGTTATTCGGCGAGCTCTACAAAAATCTCAATTCGTTATCAAATCTGATGAGATCAAAATCGATGGAGAGACCCATTCTCAATACTCTTTCTCAGTCCAAAATTGAATGATGAAGCCACCTATCCAAATCGTCTTATTTGAAAATAAACCTAAGAAGTATATTGTAGGCAACTGCATAGGTACCCTTTGAAGGGAGTTTATTCATCAAGTTGTGTCGATTCGTAAACTGTAACATCCTGATAAGCCAAGATAACAGCGTACTCTATTTCTACACTAGAATCTGATCGATCACATTCAATTGTCGGATCTCCTGCCTCTGCATTTGCTGTGTACTTGAATTCATAATCACCCTCAACATCATCACTTGAGTCAAACAAATCCTCTATTTCTGCAACGGTGTATCCTGTGAAAGGACCATAAAATTCCTCAGGATATTCAAAAAGTTCGATAGCAGTGGTGAATTTATTTGCTTGGTTTGTTTGAGAAGATTCGCTGCCTCCTGGCGTATTGAATTGATACCCTATTGAATCTGGTGCGTCTTCGCCAGAGTTAGCAGCACAGCCTAATCCACTAGTCTGTTCATTATCTCCGCCCGCCCCATTATCCAAAATGAGGATGTAGAACTCAATCAGGACTGTGTTACTATCCTTTGCTTCATCAGGGAAATCTTCCTCTGTAAAAGACAAACTCAATGTTTCTCCATCATTAAGCACAACAGTAGTATCTTCAATCCATGCGATTCGGTTATAGTCTACATCAACAGAGTATACCAAATCTCTTTGATATGCATTAGCCTCTTCTTCTTCCTCAAACAACATAGAGTA
>CAXGTB010000044.1:0-9292 GCA_964012565.1 uncultured euryarchaeote
GATACTGAATTGAAAAGAAGATTATCTCAATCTAATTCAGCTTGGGTGGAAGTAAGTGGTAGATCCCATCTTAGATTAGTTGAATGACTGATGCCGGTGATTAATTCATATACTCTGATAGACGGATAGGAGTCATGGCTGTCGAAAATGGTACTGTGGGTTCCACTGAAAGTTCCGACATGTATGCTAATTCGAAAGAAATCGTTGATTTGTTAGTCTCGCTTGGAGTAGAATCGAACACAGCTAAAACTTTGATTTGTTTACATCTAAATGGTCCATCAAAATCAATAGAAATACAATCTAATTGTAATTTAAGGCAGCCTGATGTTTCAATTGCAATCAGTAAATTGAGTAATTTGGGAATTTTGCGTATAGTAACTTCACCGAGTAAAGCAAGAGGAAGGCCGTCTAGCATTTACGAATTGGCTGTTCCACTAAATGAGGCGATTCTACCATTCAAAAACAAGGCCTGGGAAAGAATGTCGATTATTGAGAATCAATTATCACGCCTTTCCGAATTAACTAATTCAGCATAATTAGGGTAATGTGAACAAATCGTCATCTCCATGACCATCTAAAAGCCTCAACTTAACACCTGCATCTATCCATGCATGTGCGTAATTGATTGCACCAAATGCACGAACATAATCTCCGTTATCCATGAAATGTTTGGCATCACTAGCATAATCATCAGCCATACGCAACAAAACCGTGAGTTGATCGTGTTCAGGTGAACCTTGAACAGGTATTGGTGTGGCCTTTTCTCGGGCTCTTTTGGTCAAGCCAAGATAGTGAATCAATTTCTCTTCAGTAACCATATCACTGACCATTTAATCACCTCTTTGCCTTGCAAGCAAGCGATTTACATCTGATGTGCGACCCAATGACTCATACAAATCGATGGCCAGAGATATTCTGCCTTCATCCTCTGCATCACAAGCTCTCTTGAAGATCCTACGCCTTTCTTCCCAGTCGCTTGCTACTTTTGCCTCTGCAACCATCTTCTGCATTTCCACTCTTCGTAATTGAACCAATTCTGGAGAACGCCAAATTCTAACTAGGCCATTTCGGCTGACTGTAGCCATTGTATCTGCGGCTAAACCGATTAAGAAATCACCCAATTCAGCATTTCTTAACTCGATTGATACATCTTCAGTCATACAATAAATTCCGCCTTCAATAGACAAAACCCACCAACCATCTCCCGCACGGTGAGCGGCCAAAGGCTCTAATGAGCGTGTATCGATTGTCTCTAAACTATCCCATCCATAGGGGTGGGGTGTGCCTTCCCAAAGCATTCCATCGGCTGATTGTAAGAGGACCCTGCCTCCAGTCATGCGACTAACCCAAGACCAGACTCGGTCTTCTAGTAATCTTTGAGAGTCATCATTTGCCAGTCTGGCGCACCTAAGTTTTCCATCTTCGTCCTGCCACATCAGATGTTCTCGATCAAACCAACCAATCAATCTTCGAACTCCTCCTACATCTAAACGCTTCAAACCGCGCCCTTCTTGGTTGAAAACATGCAATTGGCCTTTACGGCATGAAAGTACCCAACCTCCTCCTGGCCTAGATAAAATATCACTAAATCCGCCTGTTGTCGAACGGCCTTCATCTATCTGAGACCCGTCACTGACTCGTAAAAGGTGGAAACCATGACCGCATAGTACACCGATTCTTCCAGAATCATGTGCGGCAGAATGTACTCTGAATGGCAATGACCTGCGCCATCTCTGATTTGTCTCTTCATCTAACAAAATTAAATCCAATCCACAAGAGATTAGAATATCGCTACCTACACTACAAGATGTCGATATCAAATCTGGTGCTTGCCAAGACCTCGAAACTGACCAACTCATATGCTCGCCTCCATCATTCCCCAAGCCACTAATTGCGCTCTAGCGTCATTTGTTAATTTGTACATTCTAGAACGACCTTTTTGTTGGACAGACAATATTCCTGCTCTATAGAGTCGATTACACATCTGCGACATCCTAGGTCGTAAAACACAAAGACGATCTTGTAATCTTGCATCTGAGGGAGAGAATTCACGGCTAGAAGCGACCTCTACCAGTACAGCCTCATTCTTTGAAAGACTACGAAGAGTGTATACATCCAAAGGATTGCTATCCTTTTGACCGATAGTAGGCCTACGCATTGCTGCTAGCAGCTCTGCTATACTAAGCCCATCAGGCACATTTAGTGCATCAAGAAGTTGCCCGAACAAACCTTCAACATCATTGTTAGATGGTACATGAGAATCTGTAGGGTAATGCTCCATTTGCTCATCGATGTAATCATTTGGCTCTTCAGGGGGCACTTCTTCAACCTCTTGTACAAGCATAGCATCAGGTTCATTTGCTATCCACAGTTTGTTCGCATCCACTCCTTCAGGCTCTCTATTCTGCATTTGGACTTTGGTTTTGTCAAAGGGTGGTGCTTCGATTTTATTGACTCGGTTTCTTGCTGCTAATGCTCTAAATGGGCCTCTAGCAGGCAATGGACTGGATTCTTCTGCTTCAAAATAGGTAACCTCGGGTTCTTTCTCTAATTCATCTAAATCCAAATCAAATGACACATTAATTTCATCCTCAGTGATATTTATTTCAGGCGTATTATCCTCTTCTTGTGGTTCTTGAGAAATTTCCTCTGGTGGATTATCATACTTCATTTCTCTAGGATTAGCCCTCTCATAATCTACAGCATCACGCATCATCCTCATCACTTTAGAAGGCGAACCAGAGGTTTGTTCGAACAAATGATCAAGGGATTCATCACTCATTTCCCAAGACAATTTCGAAGCGGTTGAAATTCTAGTTTCGCATAAATTCCTAACCTCTTCTTTTGTGAGAGAAGAAATCACATCTGCATGATCAAATCTGTTAACCAGGTTATTTGGCCATTGTGCTCTCTGTTCGGTAGATAAAACGACTACTACTAGAGCATTCAACCTCTCCAATGCTGCAGTTAGAGTTGCAAGGATTTCAGAGAGAAGTTTACCATCAACATTTGAATAATCTAAAGATATCAAAGGAAGAGGTCCGTCGAGTTTTTCTGTTTCATTAACTAACCTCGAAACAAGTTCTTGGGAACTAGAAGGTACATCAAATCCAATAAGTGAAACATAGATTTCATGAAGGATCTTGTGCGCATGCTCGGAAGTAGGAAACATATCAAGATGCACGCTTTTGCTGGTTTCTTCAGAAACACACCTCATCAAGGAAGAGCGCCCAGAACCGCTTTCCCCAATCAACAAAATCATTCTAGCATTTCTAGCTTTGATGAATCGTGTCCATCTCGCACTGACTTCATCCCTACCCACCAATAGATTCGATTGTCCTCTTTCCAAGGGTCGAGCTTTGAATGGATTCTCCCTTAGTGCAGGAATTGCCAAAATCGGCATATCTTCACTCATGACAGTAATGGGACTTAACGAGTATATGATGTTTCACATGATTGAGCATACTAAGACGCCCGTTACTACGCGTTAAATCTTGCACCAAACGAGACTAAATTGCTCCACTAACGGGTTGTTAACGCATTGTTAACGCGTTAGGGGAAGCGTTAATCGTCGGTTTGTTCATCAAGGAGACCCCACTAGGATAATCGGAGACAACCGCATGCCAGTGGAAGATAGCAGGCTTTCTGGATTCTACAAATTGTCTGTTACAGAACGTAGAGACATGATTGCCAATCTAGCAAAACTATCCGATGATGAAGTAGCAGCGCTTGCAAACCATGGCGAATTGGACGAATTGGCTGCAGATCGAATGATAGAGAACGTAATTGGAACCATGTCATTACCCGTAGGAGTTGCTACAAACTTCGTAGTTGACGATAAACCCTACATCATCCCTTTCTGTGTTGAAGAATCCAGCATAGTTGCTGCTGCAAGCAATATGGCGAAGAGATGTCTCAAAAAAGGTGGATTCAAGACCAATAATGACGAACCGGTCATGATTGGCCAAATACAAGTCTTAGGATTGGAAAATATCGAAGAGGCCAGCGAAGCGGTCCTAACTGCGAAATATGAATTGATGGCAATGTGTAATTCATTACCATCTACAATGATCAAACTAGGTGGCGGATGCAAAGATATCATCGTAAGAAGCATAGACACCATTTCTGGTAAAATGCTAGTAGTTCACTTGCTAGTCGATACAAGAGATGCTATGGGCGCTAATGCAGTTAATACAATGGCTGAATTAGTTAGTGGCAAAATCGAGGAAATTACCAATGGAAGGGTGCATTTACGAATTCTTTCAAACCTAGCAACCCATAGATTAGCCAAGGTTGAAGCCACATTCACTCCTGAAGAGTTATCAGATGACGGAACTAGAGAAAACGGTTCTAAAATAATCACTGGAATACTCGAAGCACACCATTTTGCAATGGCTGACCCCTATCGAGCAACTACTCACAACAAGGGGATAATGAATGCAATTAGCGCAATAGCTCTAGCATGTGGCCAAGATTGGAGAGCGATCGAGGCAGGATGCCACGCATGGGCTGCAGTTGAAAATGGCGCATACACCTCTATGACTCGCTGGGAAAGAGACGATGAAGGGAACCTGGTTGGCAGCATAGAGACCCCTATGGCAGTAGGTATCGTAGGAGGGGCATCTAAAGTCCACCCTGTCGCAAGAGCTAATCTCTCTATACTTGGCGTTGAATCTGCGCAAGAACTAGCAGGAATCATGGCAGCTGCAGGTATAGCTCAGAATCTTGGAGCAATGCGTGCATTAGCAACTAATGGAATCCAGGCGGGACACATGAAACTACATGCCAGAAATATGGCAGTCAGTGCTGGAGCAATTGGAGATGAAATAGAACAGGTTGCTAACATAGTAAACTCGCAAAGTGGGCCTGTTACTCAGCAATTGGTCAAAGAAACTCTAGATTCGATTAGAGATTAGTAATCACTCTTCTTCGCTAATATCTAGAGTTGTTTGTACGCCACCTTCGTCATCTGATTCGTCACGTAGGGCTAGTTTACTCTCCATTCCATCAAGTAGTCCTGAAGTAGTTACCATCTCCCTAAACCATGCTTTCACTTTCTTACGGTCGGTATGAGGGCAACCGAACATTTCTGAGAACCTACGAGTGGTGGTCAACCTACGGGTATTGCCGTCTCTGCGACGACCTATTAGGCCCGCCTGTGCCAACTCCCTGATGTGGTCATAGGCTCTCTGTCCTAACAATTCAACCAGCCTGGATTGTGGCATTGGTTGATGGTATGCAATCAATGCTGCTGCTTTGAGTAATTTTGGAGGCAATTCTGATTTAGTCTCCTTAGGCAAATGATCTGCAATACCTGGCTTAACCTCCATTGCCCATTTACCACCAATCTCAACAATCTGTAAGCCACCTCCTCGGCGCCTCTTTATTGTAGATTGGAGATTCTTTACAGATTCTAGAATCTCTTCTTCCTCGTAACCTAAATTTTCTGAAAGTTCGCTCAAATTAAGTGAGCGACCTGCACTGAATAGTGTTGCTTCCAGTAAAGTCTCCAGTGGTATTTCTGACATGTCAATAACTCCTTACTCGACCAACCAATCTTGAGGATCTTCAGATTCTGAATCTGCAGCCAACTTTGCCATCTCTTCTTCCTTAAGGCGCTCCATTTCTTCTTCAGCCGCCTGTTGGGCCCTTTGAGCAAGACGTGCTGCATGTCGCATTGATTCGGTTTCATCACTTTGCATAGACTCATAATCATCTGCAATCAATTTCTCAGCCATCACACTGGCTTCTTCGAAAGATTGAGCATTTGGCCACCTGTCTTCGAGCATGATTGGGTCTTCTGTTCCATCTTGGCTAATCCATGCATAGCCTCGATGAGTAAGGAATAATCCAGCAACAAATGATGTTATTTTCGATTCCACCTTGTAACCTTCAGGAATTTGGCCAAAGGTTTCTATGAGTATCTTCTCAAGTTCTAAGGTTACATCAGCAACTGGAACTTTGATTTCACCAACTTCTGCAGTCACTTTACGCATAGCAGTCCAACATCTTTGGATATCTCCTTCCATATCCTCATTGTGCATCCTAGAACCAACGTTATCAAGCATATTCTTGAGTTCTTCAGCGTGTGCTTTACGATACTCTTCCTTAGCCTTCAATACTTCAGCTTCATCACATGCATCTTTCAAAGCAGAGAGCAATTCTCCAAGCGTAGAAGGGCGTCCTTCATCACGCCTCATTCTTTCACCGAATAAGGAGGGTAAATGTTGGTCTGCAGACCCTTCCAAAACAGTGGTAGTAAAGATGAATTCCTCGTCATCGTATTCTGCTTCCCAACCAAAATCAAAGAAATCTTCTTCCTCTTCGAGATCCATGGCAATTACTCTATCGAAGAGTGTTGATGCTTGTTGAGTCAATACTTCCCAAGACATACGAATCAGCCTTCCACATGCAGGTAAATCCAGCCCTGATGATTCTTTCCTAACCCTTTGAGTGAACAATTTTAGAAAGGCTGAAAGGTCGATATTCCAAGGATCCATCCCCTCTTCTTTTACCAGAGAGAGCACTAATGCAACAGAACGATCAAAAGGATCGCTTAGGACTTGATGCTCTGCACTATCCTCCTGTGCAATCCGCATTATTCTGTCAGCATATCGTTCGGCTTCAGAAACCTCTTCATCTTGACTCATTAATTGGTCCAATATATCCTGGCGCAGGAACCAATCGTCAAGAACTGCTTGTTGCATGCTCAAACCTCCTGCTCAGCCTCTGGTTCATCATCTAATTCAGTCTCATCCTGGGCTAATAATTCAGATACGAGTTTTTGACGCTCTTCTATTTCCTCTGCCAACTCATCAGCCCTCTCAGTCAAAGCCTCAAACCCGGTCTCATCGGTTGTTTCCTCATCATTATCAATGTGATTTAGCAAACCTCCTAGGCTCTTTGGAGCAGGTAATGCATCTGGAACTTCTGGCATTCCTTCTGCAATAATTCTGGCTTCCTCGATTCTTGAGTGGTTTTTATCCGATGCTTCGCTAGCCTCTTTTTCTGCTTGGGCTCCAAGTTCAATTGCTCTATCTCTATCGAAATCAACAATTCTGCGAGAGCAGCCGTCTCCACCGTGCGTAATTCCGATATGATGGTCTGCAAGTTCTAGTGAAACCTTTCGCAGTGTCACCATTATGAATTGAGCGGCCTCACTTCTATTTCGGCATTCTGTTGCAATCAGCTTCGAGTTTGGTACGTCAAGATTCTGATCGACTTCATCGAAGTAATAGAAAGGACTTGGGTCGTGATCTTGTATTGCGAAAATTAATGATAAAGAAGCCATTGATTTCTCGCCCCCTGACAAGCCTTGTAATCTAGATTTATTCGACTTACCACGTGGCTGAGCCCACATATCAAGACCACCTTTGAATGGTTCCTCTTCATTCTCAAGGAATAGTTCTCCACGCCCACCGTTAGACAAACGATTGTAAACAATCTTGAAGTTCTCATTAACTTCTTTTAGAGTTGCAAGAAGTCTCTTTTTCCTCTGACTTTCTAACTTATCTGTAATGTCGATAAGTCGCTTTCGCCTTTGCTGTAGAGTCTTGAAATCATCCTTCATTTCATCTAAGCGTGACTTGCATGCATCGTATTGTTCAATTGCAAGCATGTTGAAATCGCCGAACTTATCGAGTTTTCTTCGTAAATTGTTGACTGCTTTTTGAGCGTCACCAACATTGGGCAGATCAGCATCATCTTCAGCTACTGCAATAGACTCTGCAGCCATTTCTACTAATAGATCGGCAAGGTTTTGCTCTCTTAATGCAAGGCTATTTGCAATGTCTTCTGCCATTGAACGGCAGTTGATTGCAGAGTTCGCTTTTTGATTTGCATTTGCTTTTATTTCCGCCCTCTCTTCAACCAAGTCCTTCCTTTCATTATCGAGTTCTTCATGCTCTTCAAGTAATGAAGAGCGTTCTGCCTCTTTCTCATTTAGAAGTACAGTTTCTTTTTCTATAGACTCTTTCCACTCCTTGAGTGACTTTTCTCTACCTGCCATCTCACACTGGATTTCATCTGCTCTTGATGTAAGACTATCCAGCCTTTCACCAAGTAATTCTCCCTTTTCTTTGCCACTATCAAGAGTGACTTGAGCCTTATTTGCAGCGCCTTCAGCCTCAACTCTCATGGTTTGCGCATCGAGTAGCCTTTGACGGATACCATCTGGGCTTGCGTTTCTTAGCTCATCTGCTGCATGATCTCTAGCGGCTTCTGCTTCCACCAACCTAGCCTTTGCATTCTCTAACATTTGCACTTTACCAACGTGATCAGATTCAAGATTAGACAATCTCCTTTGCAATTCGCTTGCTAACCCTTTGGCCTTGTTTAGAGCCTTAGCCGCAATATCTGCTTCTGCTTTTAGAGTTCCAGCCTTGATGGATTTATCATCCTCGGCCAGTGAATTTATTCTGCCACGGATTTCATTTTGTGTTGTCCTGGCTTGTCTGAGTGCGGCGGAAACGGTTTGAGCCATTATGGACAAACGATCAACTTCACTAACCAACTTTTCAACTTCTCCTGCTCCGTGGATTTTACCACCGAATCCAGTTTTCATTTTCTGCTTACTTCCACCGATCATTGCGCCACCAGGCTCGGTGATTTCTCCACCTAGTGTAACGAGTCTTACGCCGCCCATCAGTCTACGAGCGGTCCCGATATTGTCGACAACCAACGTATTTCTCAATGCGTAAGATACTGCTGTAGCGATTCTTGGATCATAATCAAGTAATTCGTGTGCGAATCCAAGCACACCTGGTTTGTTTACAGACATAGCAGCCTTTCCTGAGGCTCGGTTAGCTTGCATTTTATTCAGAGGTAGGAATGTCGCTCTACCAAGATTTCTACTCTTCAACAAAGCCATTGCTTCGGCAGCCATTTGGTCATTTTCCACTACAACTGAATTCATTCCCCCGCCAACTGCTGTTGCAAGAGCATCAGCATGTGATGCATCTTTGGGAGCACACAATTCAGAGATTGTACCGATTATTCCTTTCAATTCGCCTCTGTCTCTGGCAGCCATAACAGCAGCAGCACCTGGAGCCATTCCATTGCTTCCAGAACGCTTGTCCAATTCGGTTCTAGCTGCTGATAGTTTCCTTTCAGCATCCTGTAGCCTATTATTAACTGCAGTTGATTCATCGATCAGTTTCTTCTCAGCAGATTGTGCTTTACGAAGTTCTTCGCCCAATGCAGTCCTATCGTTTTCCGGGTTTGAATCGCCCAATTCCTCCAATTGGAGTTGTAAATCGTCATAAGCAAGCCTAGCGTCTTCTACTGATTCCTC
>CAXGTB010000045.1:0-8914 GCA_964012565.1 uncultured euryarchaeote
CCACTTGTCGGATTTGCAGTGTGTGCACCCATCACACTGTGGACAACATATCCTTCTTCCATTTCTTCGATTAGCCTGTCTCTTGAGTGAGTATTGGCATTGGAGGATAATATCAAGTCACTGCAACCGCAAATGGGGGGAGATGTGTGACCTCCACGTGATGCTGAACCTGTAGTTTGAGCAGAGGATACCTTGCCTTCTGAAACCAACTTAGCAGCATCCCTAGTAGACCACAGTTCACCAGTTAATCTACCTGAATCAACTATGTTTTGACTGCGGCTAGGAACTCCTTCATCATCTCTTGAACCTGAAGACATTCCACCCTCAAGTAGACCATTGTCTACCAAAGAGAGGTGATCTGCCATTACGATTTCATTCATCTTTCCAGACCAGAATGATTCGCCTCTTGCCAGCCTTTCCCCTTTAATCGCGGACGGTACTACAACTGAAAATAGAGGTGAAAAGCCATCAGAAGTCATCAGTACCGGGCAGTCCTGAGTATCTCCACCTGGTATTTTCTTCCTGGTTATTTGAGACCAATGGACTGCTTTGTCAACACAAGCAGTCAATTCTTTGAGGAGAGAACGAGACGATTCGCCCTCATAGGATGATGTCAATTGGTCATCTTCGTCTATTGAGATATGAACGCCAACCCCATGGGATGTGTAAACACCACCATCTTCTATTCCAGAACTGGTAATTATTGCTCCAGCGCCAGCTCCAACTCCTATTCCTCCACCAACTGCTACTGCCCTTGAATCGAGTTCAGAGACCCTAGTAAGCACTTGGTCACCTTGCTCAAGTAAATCTTCAGGACCCATTTCTAGAATCTTTTTATCTTTCATACCCGAGACTTTAGACGCTGATTGATTCCCAGGTAATTCAAACCCTTCAATAGATGGAGACTTTTTGGCTATGCTAAGGGCTTGCTCTACGGCCTTTTGAGCAGAACTAGGATCAACCAAATGTGCATACCCATAACGTCCATCTTCAACGATTCTGATTCCAAATCCACCATCTCCACCTCCAGATGCCATAGAAATCTTTCCAGCTTCGATATCTAATGAGTGGCCGTAGCCTTGCGAGGCAAAAATTTCCCATTGCTGGACTCCTGCATTTTCGCACGATTTGCCAATAGAATGCGCCGAATCCATCAAGCGCTCGACAGCATCATCTGGAATCATATCATCCCACCAGTGCTTCTCTAATTCTCATCAATGGGCCACCATCTCCAACAGGAACGGTTTGGCCTTTACCACAAAATCCAGGAGCTCCAAGATAAGCGTCTTTGGTTAAACCATCTACATTTTTCAGAATTTCAAGAGTCATCCCTGAAACACTGACATCCTTTACTGGTCGAGATAGGCTACCATTCTCAATAATCCACGCCTCTTGTGCTGCGAATTGGAAAGAACCTCTTCCTGTATCGACTTGGCCCCCTCGACTGCCACAAGCGTAAACTCCGAATTCGATATCTTCAATCAATTCATCCAAGTCCTTGTGCGTCCCACCTTGAATAACAGTGTTTGACATTCGAACGAGTGGGTGGTGTAGACCATCTTGAGCGCGAGCACCACCATTAGGATCTAATCCATATCTGTGAGCGGTTTCCCTGTGATTCAGATATTCAGTAAGTACACCGTTGACAATCAAATTTTTTGGTCTTGTATTCACGCCTTCATCGTCCACTGGATAACAACCATATCCACCTCGCATTGTAGGATCATCGACAACCGTACAGATTTCAGAGCCAATTGTTTGACCTAATCTTCCTTCTAGACATGAGTCTCCAGCTGCAACCAAGTCAGCCTCACAAGGGTGACCAAGCGCTTCATGAATGTAAACTCCTGTCAAATCACGATCTGCAACCAAAGGCATTTTGCCAGATGGTGCACGCTCTGCACCAAGAAGTCTCAATGCAGATACTCTAGCGTTTCTACCCATCTCTCCAAGGTCACAAGACTCGATTACTTCAAGGCCACCTTCTCCGCCATGCCTCATTCTATAGGACACTACATTACTGCCATCTCTTGCCGTAACCATACCATTGATCAAACTTCTTTGGAAGGACCAAACCCTGTTCATTCCTTCTGTTGTCATCAATTCAGTGTGAATATGTTCGTCAGACCAGCCTGTTGAAGTTGAGACTATTTTTTCATCATCTTTTGCTTCATTATCAATTGCAAGCATCATATCGATTCTAGTATCCAAATCTGTATCTCTTACATCCTTTACACTACGCCAATGCGTTTCATCTTCAATGATAGGGACCTCTGCTAGACCAACTGGAACTTGTGAAGAAGTTCGGCGCGCTGCTACTGCTTTGGCTAATCTGAAAGTAGGAGCGACTTGATCAACAATCGAAGTGATATCGCTAGTTGAATGTACCCCCCATGCACCATTAGCAAGGATACGCATTGTCACTCCAATTTCTTGGCCTGGTATCGCCCTCTCCAACTTGCCATCCTTTAGAGAAGCCGAATTTGTGGTTTGACTAACCAAACGGACCTCTGCATATTCTGCACCAAGATCTGTTGCCTTTGCAAGAGCTTTAGAAATTCGATCTTCATCAAGTAACCTGCCACTTGAAAAAACCGATTCTGACTGTCTAGTAGAAACCACCATGCATAATGCGTGGAGGAGGGGCTCTTTCACATTTACTAAGTTTAGCGTAAGTCTGCCAAGTGAATATGTCCAATCGCTCCATTTTCTGAGATTGGACCTTCAATACCCATTCGTTCTGAATCAAAAATTGTCAAATTAGGCCTTTCATCCAAAATTTGGAACCCCATTACATCTGCATGTTTGTTGAACTTCTCATCATCATCTTCTCCTGAAAGATTTACCATGTACGCATTTACATCACCCTTAGACAATCCAGCACGATTGAAACTCGTGGCGATATGATGCGTTCCAGAAAGTAATCGGATGAACTCACCATCTAGTGAATTTGATTTCATCGATTGTCTAGAATAGTTTCTCATTAACACTTCATGAGCCACCCAACCATGAATCTCACTAGCAAGACTCGTTCCGCTAATCAAGGCCCAATTCTCAGATTCTCGGTTTGAAATCCAAGACATTGCAAGGGCTCTGGGGTCATCACATGGCTCTGCTAACATAACTCTGCGACAAGGGAATTTAGGTGCGGACACAAACGGCCCAAGACTTCATCAATTTCAATCCTGACGCTCACCAGGTAGTGGTTCATCATCACTCCTGTTAGGTTTTTGACTATCTTTAGTAGAAATTGATCTTACAGATTCGAGTATCCTTTCAACCAATATTGGGCCCCATCCACGTAATGACTTCAACTTGTCAATTTCTTTGTGTGACATGGATAACAAATCTGCAGGAGTTCTTATTCCCATTTCAGATAATGTTCTAGCACGATTTCTACCAACGTTCCTAACTTGTACTAATTGAAGTAAATCTTCTTTGCATCCCGCTCTAACTCTAGCCCTGGTCAAATCTAGTAGTCCTGCAATCTCTGCAACATAACCTAGATGTTCGTCTGCAAAAACATCATCGCGAAGAAGTATTTCTCTGGCAGCCAATAGTAACCAAGACATCAAGTCTGTTCTCGAGTATACATCACCAGGAGTTACTGCAAGTTCTTTTTCGATCTCTCGTAAATCCGTTTCTTCATACCATAATTCTGTACACCAAGCACTCTTCACCATCCCCATTGCCCTCTCGTCAATGGGGCTTTCAATCAATAATTCATCTTCTACCAATGCGGATTTTTGTCTGAGTTTACTACCGAAATCAAGTTCGCTTGATTTTGGCCACAATGAAATGAAATCTGGTGTTGCGGAGATAAGATGGCACAAACTGAAACTTGTAACAGGTAAGGATTTCCTTACTATCCTTCTAACAGCCCTCCTGAGACCATCTAACATTATATCGGCAGATAATGGATCGATATACAACTGAGCGACTCTTTCACCCATATTTGTTGCTTCATATTCATTATCTATGGCTTCAAAATCTAGAGATGAAATTTCGGAAATATTGATTCTTGAAGCCCTTTGGAAGCCAAATGTCGCTTCAACCGGTTCTCTCGATTTAGATTTAGAAATGCTCACTCCTGATGCCGATTGTGCTGCATCAACCCAGGATGGTATCTCATCGTCCCAAATTTCTTCTTCACTCCCTACATTTGTTCTACGTATGAATCTCTTCTCAACTAACCATCTAAGCATTGAATCGATATTGTCTTGTAAGTATGAATTAGCTTGAGAATGTCCAAGATAGGTTCCAGCAAAAAAATCTCCAATCTGTTTTCGAGTATGAAGCCCTCCCGTTGCAATAGAAGATAGCAAGTGGAAGCGCATTGCAGGTTCTGCTGCCAATTTAGACGTAATGTCCTCTACAGGACCATGGACATATCTTTCTGCAATTTCATCGGCGACTTGTCTGGGATCTCCACCTTTACATGCTAACCAAGCTTCTCCTACTGGATCATATCGAGGCCTTCCCGCCCTTCCTAGCATTTGTCGAACCTCCATTACAGGAAGTAACCTACTCATGCCATCTTCATAGCGTTTCAAATCTCTTACTAGCACTCTACGTGCTGGTAAATTCACTCCAGCTGCAAGCGTAGGGGTTGCGCACAAACAAGTGAGTAAACGATCTTTGAAAGCTTTCTCGATTTCATTTCTTTGGGAATGCATTAGTCCTGCATGATGGAAAGCAACTCCTCCTTTTACACATTCAGCTAGTATATCACCCATAGAAGAATTGGAACTTCGAGAAATTCGTTCGGATAATCTTTGTAGATTAGAAATAATTTCGGGATCATTTTTGGATAAATGTTTGAGCATGCGCTTTCCTAATTTCTTTGCCTCAGATTGCGCAGAGCGACGTGAAGACACGAAAACAAGCAACTGACCTCCTTGATCGTATACATCATTCAGAGCAGCCCAAGCAACATGACTCTTGGGTCCATCCAAAGTTCTGGGAGGTCCGAGATCCTTTGATGTGGATAACTCGCTCTTCTGGATGGCTCTTGGCTCTAAATCTAATTCAGCTAAAGTTGAGTACTCGAGGCTAACTGGCCTCCAATCTGAAACGATTAGTTTGCTTTCTAACCAATCTGCTAAATCTTGTGAGTTGCCAACAGTTGCAGACAGAGTAATGATTTGTGCGTTTGGAAGTAAATGTCTAATTCTGGCTAGATTTATCTCCATAGTAGGGCCCCTATGGCTATCATTCAACAGATGGAATTCGTCAGCAACTACAACCGAAACTCTACTTAGTATCTCAGATTTTGACCTCATCAGAGAATCTAATTTCTCACTTGTACAGACTAGAATATCGCAATCATCTATCTGTCTTGCTTCGCTTGGAGCATCACCGATACCTAGTCCGATTTTCAAACCCAAAGCATCACCAATTTGCTTTAACTCTTCGAGTTTTTCTGAAGCCAAGGCCTTTAATGGAACGATGTAAATTCCACGCGACCCTACATTTCTGACTAGAATTTGGTTGATTATACCGATGAATGCGACCAAACTTTTCCCACTTGCCGTGGGAATACAAAGCATGGTATTCTCCCCCGAGAGTATTGACGGCATAGCCTCCGCTTGTGGCGGATGTAAATTCTCAATTCCCCATTCATTACGGATGAATTTCAAGAAGGATTCGGGCAAATCAAGTTGCGACACGGCACATTCTGGCTCACCCATGGTGCTAAGAGGTGGTCAATAGTCCAAAAGGTAAGCGATTAAACAGCCGACATCCTCAAGGCCTATCTTGTATGTGCGTGCAACATGAGCAGTGACGACTCCCTTGTCGATGAGCGACTTTCGGTCTTTGATGATGAACCCGATTTGAACGATTGGTTCGAAGTCATTTGCGGGTCATTAATGGCTGTAATCGGTATATTTCAACTGATTTCTCCGGGCAATTTAGTAGATCCCGATGTTATGCGTTGGTTTGCTGCAGCTGTCAGTGTTTCTGGGTTATTGTGGGCAGCGCATGGTTTGAAAGATATGGCTATCAAAGAAGTTCGTAAATCGATTGTACTATTGGAAATGAGTTCAAAACAAGGAAGCATCGATTATGGCCTCATTAGAGATGTGATTATTAATCCAGGGGCATACACAGAATTCTTGGTAAAAGAATACGAAAACGCATATGCTGATGGAGTAATTACCGACAAAGAACTCGAAGAACTCAAAGCGATTCAAACCGCATTGGGAATTAGCGATGAAGACGCTGCTAAAATGGCTGTAAAAAGCGCAATCAAATCTGCATTGGCAGATGGCAAGGTAAGCGACGATGAGCGTGAGATGATCAACAAGGCTGCTGAAGGTCTATCTAAGGCTAAGAAAAACAAGTTAGGTAAAGCACTGGACAACGGTGAAATTACTGAAGAAATCGAAAAGATTCTACAGTCGCTGGATGATTAATCCCATTTATTGTCAGCAGCAAATTGCTGAAGTAATTGTTTGGCTTTCTTACGCCTGCTGTTTTCAATACCAATTCCGAGCATAACTAGAGTTAAACCAATAATTACCCAGATGTATTGATTATCAATTAAAGGAGATGATGGTTGAACAGATTCAGTCGAATAAAAGAGATTATGATCCATCTCATTATCTATCTCAATCCTAAATTCCAAGTCGTCACTTATACCATCTAACATCGTTATTGAAATTAAATTAGGGTAGAGATTTTCCTGCATCAATCTCCATCTACCTTCCGGAATATCTACCGGTCTAGTCCCCCATGTTGGATCTTGTATCAGCCCTAGACTACCAGATTCCACCATCTCTGTGTTAAAGTGAATTACATTTGAATCTGGTAATTCGTCGACGACAAGTAAAGCTTCTAACATCAATAAATCAAGCATTAATGTCCTAGCTGCGAGTAAAATGAAAGTTCTTGAGTGAGAGTCTAGCAAATTATCTACCGGACTATTTTCTGATTTGTCAGCAACTTTAGAAAAAATCAGGGATTCGAAATCCAATTCATAAAACTCTGGAATATGTAACTGCCATCTTCCATCATCTAGTGGCCATGCAGAATCTGCAACTAATCTCACAGACAGAGTTTCTCCATCTAACATTCCGAAAGTTGCTCCAATGTGTAACGCCCGGGATGATGCAGGAGCGTTTGGGTGCGATGCATGCCAAATTTGATCTAATCTGGTGTCAATCAATTCATCTAGAGTAAATTCGTCAGAAGATTGCATCTCACCGCTTATTGCCCAAAGCGGAGAAATTATTCCACTCAATATCAAAATCAGCACACCTGGGGCAAAAATCCCATATCTGATTTGTTTGGAAGTCGTTTCTGTCCTTACCTCGATTACCAATCCAACTAAAACTGCCAAAGACAGAATCATAATCATTAATTCAGATGTTCCTTCCAAATCTTCAGAACCAAGCTCTTGCGCTTTCATTCCATATCCTTGCCATTCCCAAGATGAATAATCGAAATCATCTGGAGAAGTGGGGCCTAGACCTTCAAAAGCGATTAGACCGACCCACATGTAGGGCTGGAAAGCATTCAATTTCCCACCTAAACAGAAGTCGTATTCGCCGATTGGTAAAGCCCTCCATTGCCAAGTCATCTTTGTATTCCCATTGGTCACCTCTGTTTCAAGGTCGGGAATTGGCGCCATTTTGTTATCTGGCAGAATCAAATCAGGGCGACCATGATTTTGTTCTATTTCTGAAGGAACTTCTTCCCATTCAACCGTAATACGTAAAATTTCATGATTATCTAATTCGAAGGTCCAACAATCCCAATCATCTTCTACAAGTGCACCATAATGGATAGTATCCAATTCGGTCATTCTAGGAGATGCGTAAGATGAAGGTTCATCCACATCTCTTGAATCAACATCCTCCGACCAAATTATATCAAGCATCATGAAGGATGAACCTCGTAAATTCAATTGCCAATTACCAGGTCTATCTACTTCAAATTGCAATAAGATACGTATTTCTTCATCAGGCCATAATAGCCGATCATCACCTATATTCAGAGGTTCATTCTGGATATTATATGGTCCTTGAATACCATCTGAAGGATTTGAATCACCTTGAAATTCGATTACAGTAGTAGAACTTGCTATAATTATTGTAACTTCTAAATCCGGCCTTGAAATTCCAATTACGTCGTCTTGATAACGTAAATCAATTTGAAGTTCATCGATTTCATCAGGAATCAAAGCGATCTCATTTTGAGCTGGCTGCATTGGTAATTCAATGAAAACAGTCTCCGGTGAAAATGGAGAAGCCGAATTTACGGTTTCTGAAATACTAGACTCTCCAGTATGGAATTCAGTGAGTGAACAATCATCCACATTATTGCATGAGAACCAAAGTTCTCCACCTCCCTCTTCTGAATCGACTGCTGCTGTAGCGGCAGGACAAGAAATTATGCAGAGAAGGAGTATAGCAAATAATCTCCGCATATATCTCTGTAAGAAACTGTCCTAATCACTGTACCGTATCATTGGGCACATCTTTTAGAATAGTTCTACATTTACGGCAGAGATACCTTCCCTTCCCAGGTTTTTGTCTAGGATATTCTTTCTTGCATGTTTCACAAACCCACAGCCACTTCGCCTTTTCTCTGCGCAGCATTTCGGTAAAATCTAGACCCATAGTTGATGATTCTTGACTTGGCCATAACTTTTCAAGAGAACGAAATGTAGAATCATGAGCTGTGTATCCTAATGCATGAACAAACTCATGGTGCAAAACCCATGCACCATAGGGCATCCAACCTTTGGTTAGTAAACGAGGGTGAAGATCGATAACATCAACTTGCTCTGGCTTGGTTGGATTTTTTACTCCTCGCTTCCATCTAGTAACTCCATGTCTTTGCGTCGCATTTTTCCTTAGAACCCCTAATTCAATCGCATTTAACTTTGTAAGTTCTTCCTCACTCCAAA
>CAXGTB010000046.1:0-8671 GCA_964012565.1 uncultured euryarchaeote
GACAAAAGAAGTATGCACAGGACGATAGAAAATGACCTCATATCAGAGGCCATTACAAACGGTTACTTGATATTAGTGCCGTTTTTTGTTATTCTTTCTAGAGATGCAAGCAGATGTTATTATCTGATAAATTTGACTTTATTCAGCTTTGTCATCTTGCTTGAATTTGATAAGACCAGAGTCCTCGATGACCTCACAGTTTCCAGGTAGAATTGGTAAAATATCATCCACAGCTATTCCTGTGGATTTGTAGATTTTATTGGCAATATTTTCTTTCTTTTCTCGGCCGGGAGTAATCACCATGTAACGGTTGCAAATTTGTGAAATATGTTCGACGTTAGATGCTAGTAACATAGGAATTCCATTGATTGCAATCAGTCCTATGCCCAACCGCAAATCAATATCCTTGTACCACGTTCTTTGCCCCCTAATTACGAACGCACCTTTGCCGACGTATTCTCCAGTTTCAGCCGATTTTGACACTTGTCCTGGCTTCACCCAAAATACTGTGCCATGAGCGCCACCACCATTCCATGCCCTACTCCATGCAAGAGCCATCGTCGCAGCAAGTTCTGTCACTTCATCATCCAAATCGGCTTCGATTTTATCGACCAATCTAAATGCTGGCATATCATTTCCAATGTGAGCAGGTGGTTGAGTGTCAACTTCGAATCCTTGACTATTTCTTAGAGAGCATGAAGGTGCTCCATGTAGATCTGCGTGTAGGTAGCGATCGCCTAGAGAAAGATGCTTTTTGACAATAGAATCGTTGCCCTTCGCATCCCTTCCTCCAACCATTAAGTGCCCGGATGGAAGCATGCTCCACTTGTGGTTTTCAAACCAAAGCCGTTTCGCTCGCTTAACCTTTGCAACTTGGCCACTAGCCTCTCTTTTAGCCTGCTTTTTCTTTGCTCGACCAAGTTCTAATCTTGTATCCTCAAGCGCTTGAATAGCCCCAGAAGATTTGTCTTTCTGCTTTCTTCCAGCTTGGAAATATCTCTGGGCATTTTGATGAACAGTTTCATCCAAATAGAGAGTTGCCTGTTTGCCTGGATTCCCTTCATCATCGGGTAAGAAAGCAATGAAACTTCTATCTGCAGCATTTACAGATTGAATCCACTCGATCTCTTTTACAGCCTTCTTCACACCGTCCCATGACATTGAGTTAACAGCATGTTGTAACTGTTCCAATAATTGTTCTACATGGGTCCAATTGTTCTGAATCAAGTGGCCGATTTCTTGTTGTTTTTCGACCTTCACTCCAAAACCTTCGAGTGCTCTTTCTTGTTGAGCTAAACGACGCTCTAAGCGCTCTACATCGGTAGAATGGCCTCTCCCTGGTGCAGCCACATCGAGTGCTTCGGCTTCTCTTCTTGCTAGAGCGTGTGCATCATGTGGTCCAAGCCATTCATCGACAGCCTCGCACATGGTGTCATACTCCTTGTATTCCGTATCTTTCAGCGTGGTTAGAACGATTGGCCAAGCCTGTTCATAACCATCTTTGCCACTGAAGAGATATCCTTTCCACTCACCATGAAGCATTGTCTGTAAAGTGTCCCAAACCACTTTGAGATCTACATTTTTGATTTCTGTGTCGGCATCATTTCCCGTTTCAGCACAAATCGCACCCGAGATGCCTCCTCCGAGATTGAGTACACCTCCAAGCGTACGACCGAGGTTTTTGTCACTGGATTTCATCAACTCACTAAATGAATCAAAATCCAGTTCATATGGATCTTGAGCAGCAGGAGGTGGAGAATATGCAACCCCTTTCTTCAGAGTTCTATCTGCATATGTTGCATGTGTTAATGGCTGAATAATCAGGTCATCTCCATCTGTTAGAATGATATTTCCGTCTCTAAATACTTCGACGTAAAGATGGAATGTGCCGTGAGAGTTTTCGAATATGAAACGTAATACTCTGTCAAAACCAACTTGCTCTACTGCCTTGAGACGTGCGTTGGTCAGCACTTTCCTCAATACCATTGCAAATGGTGCAGGATACTGCGGCATTGGGCGATCTCTCTGACTTGTATAGATCCTCTTTCCTCGAACTAAAACCAAGTCCGTATTACCGCCAGACTTTGCTCGCAGGCGAAGTACAACTTGCTCGTAATGAGGCTGGTAGCACTTCTTACAATGAGAGCCTGCCATCTGAGATAATTCATTTGCAATTGCTCGCAAATCAAGTCCGCTCATCACAGTCTTCATGCTCGCACCCAGCCGTCGCCAGCCCTTATCACATTTCCATCCTTCTCATGAGATAGTAGGTGAGATAGTGTCTGGTCAACAGACAATCCGGGGTGTGCATCAGGGGTGTCTTCATACGCAATTCTAGCAATTGATTCGAGACTTTTGTTTCCATTTTCTACAGCAGCTAGAACCTTGTCATGACGAATTGAGCGGTGTCGAATATAGTACTCAAGAGTCCGACTTGGGAGTGGGATGACCGGGCCGTGGGATGGGAAAATTAGGTGCGGGTCAAGGTCTAATAATCTCTCTAACTGGTCGATGTAAGTCATCATGTCTCCTTGTCCTGGTGGGATTAGAATTGTTCCAATACCTGCAACCATGTCACCAGCAACTAAGCCTGATTGCGAGATCAAACAAAGGTGGTCTGGATGATGTCCAGGAGTATGCAGAACTGTCCATTCTTGCGCTCCTAATTGCAAAACTTCTCCATCTTTTAGAACTCTATCAGCGCTTTCTGCTGCAGACCAAATGGGAACATCAAATGCTTCCTTGAGTAGTCCTTCATCTGCTAAATGATCACTATGACCATGTGTGTAAAACACGGCAACTAACTCGCCTTTGTGTCTCTCAACAGCTTCAGCAACAGCCTCCATTCCTTCCCTGTGACGAAATGCAGGATCGACGACAATGAATTCCCCCTCGGGGTCTCCAACCAAGTAACAGTTGGTGTGATCTGCAGGAGGGAGTGTCGCAGTCTTGATTGGAATTACTTCTACTCCATGAGCAAATAGGATTGATCGGCGTCCTGGTAATCGTGTTTCCAGATCCTTTGCAACCGCCTCCATATCTTGGTTCATCAAATTCAAGCAACGTTCGACTTCCATCAATAGTGTCACAACTGGAGGTGCGATTTTGATTACATTATTTTGCCAAGCACCAATCCAATCGCTTGGGCTCATCCATCTAGCATCATCGAATTCTGTTTGACCAATCAATGAAAAATCATCATGTTCAACCGAATGAATATGCAGGAATGTATTCTCAAATCTCATCGGAGAAAAAGGTGGAGTTGTTCTCATCGAGATAACTCTGATACCGGTTGTGTCACTGGAAATGTCTCCATCAAGAGCAAGTGGAAACCAATTTGCTTTGTCTTCAACAACCATCCCTCGAAAGTTATCATCCACAGAAGTCATACGTCCATTTTGCGGTGCAAGCCCCAGTTCTTCCACAACCTCCCTAAGTATCGCACAGTGCTGAACTGAGATACCCAAAGTTTCACTTGCGGCGGAATCTACTCTAGATACTCCTCCTCCCGGAAATGCCCAATATCCAGGGAATGAAGGCATTGATTCACTACGGTTTCCAAGTAAGACCTCAACACCTTCATCACCTTGGCGAGTAATCATCAGTGTCGCAGATGGCCGAGCAGGTTTTCTCTGGATTTCTGGCATAATCACGCCATCAGGAACCTCGCTCATGTCAGGCGCCAACACACAAATGGTTTCAAGGCATAACATGGTTTGGCCCCCACATGGTCACAATTGAGGAGGATCTCGAGATGCTGGCCAAGTCTCTTGAGATGGGAATTGATCCTTTTCCTCCTCCTAAGCCTAAAAGGCCGTGGGCAAGGTATGCAATCGCTTCATTCCTGAGTATTATGATGATTAGTTGGGTCTCTAAATTCCTAATGCGATTCACATAAGCATTGATATGTTCATGCGAATTGACCGTCTTGTGCGCCTACGCAGTTTCGTCTTGGTTTTACTTTTCATCCTACCAGGATGTTTAGGGGAATCCGAAGAGGAATCCAGTTCAGGAAACGGGTCTGTGGACAGTCTAGAAGTGTGGTACACATTCGCAGCTGAAACATTGGAGGAAGAGATATTCTTGGACTCTGTGGCTTCATTTACAGAGGAAACAGGTATTGAAATCAAAGCAACAAGAGTGCCTTATGATGATGCTGTTGCCCTATTCATAATCGCTGCACAGGGTGGTGAAGCTCCAGATTTAATCAGAATTTCTTCAGACAATTTGGATAAATTTGGCGAGGTAAGAGTTGATGGTTTCCCACTGTTTGAGGATCTTCGTCCACACTTAACTCCAGAGCAGAGAAGTAATTTCGATCCAATTTCGCTTCAATCTATGCTATACGAAGATTCATTGTATGCTGTCCCGGCAAGTTATGATTGTCTGTCACTGATATACAACAAGGACCTATTCAGCGGAATGGAAGAGCCCAATGAAGATTGGACACTTGAGGATTTGAAGAATGCAGGCCAACAAGTTGGTCTTGAATTTCCAGTAAAAAATGCGTATTGGTGGTTCTCTTTCTTCGGTGGATATGGAGGTGAGTTATTCGATGAAAACGGGAATCCAACCTTGGATGTTAATGGTGCAGAATCTCTTGAATGGATGATGGATCTTGAACTAGAGCATGAAATTGTTCCTACTGGCACTCAGATTACAACTATGGAAGATTCATTCGAAGCGTGGGATACTGGCATGATTATTGACGGCCCATGGAACTGGGTTAGATACGGCAAAGGTATCGAAAACTTAGGCCAAACCCTACTTCCTAAAGTAAGCGAAAATGGTGACCACTTGTCTCCTCTTGTAACCTACAAAGGATGGGCAGTTTCCAAGCAAAGTCCAGGAAAAGTAGCGGCAACTGACCTAGCCCTCTACCTTTCAAGTGATGAAGTGCAGAAGGAATTTGCATTACAAACCTACACCATTCCGAGCTCAGAGAATCTCAAGAGTGATCCTGATATTCTTGCAGACCCAGTAATCTCAGGATTCATCGATCAAGCCGAGGTAGGAACTCCTGCCCCAACGACATATATGTCTCTAGTATACGAAGCCTTAGCTCCTCAGTTTGAGAATGTGTATACAGGTGCCCTTAGTGCCGAGGACGCACTAGAAGATGCTGATGAACAACTGGAGATTTGGATTGATGAGAAAAAGGCCGATAGTCCTGAAAAAGCAGAATTGATTGAAGGTTATCGAACCGCAGAAATCGAGTTTGAAATCGGTGAAGGCAACCATTCAATTTTCATGGATGGAGAATTGCATTCGACCCTGACGAAGAGCGATACAACATTCGATGTTTACACGGGTTGTTTGAGTTCATATTCCAACGAGTCATCTTTCAGTTGCTCGATTACAGGTTTAATTCCTAACCAAGAACACGAAATTGTAGTGAATGATTCTACTGGCACAATATACCAAGAGGTTGTAATTTCAAGCGTAGAGGATATTCTACCTGAGCCAAGAGGAACTAGCGGCGTCTTGTTCGCCATTGGCTCAATTATTCTCTCTCTGATTGCATTGCTTTCCTATGGTGCTTGGAAGGACAAGAAAAAGGCCTCCGCAAAAGGCGCCCACTTCTACATTGCACCTGCATTAATGGCTTTAGCAGTGCTTACATTTTACCCAGTATTCTACGGCTTTTATCTCTCAATTACCGACTCTAACAGGACTAGATTAGGAGACGAATCAATAATCGGATTTTCTAATTTCATCGAGGTTTTTGCCGCCGAAGGTTTCCTCCAAGTCACGCTATTTACTCTAGTATGGACTTTGACAAATGTAATCGCTCACATTGGAATTGGTCTATTCTTAGCTCTAATTCTCAATGATAAGAGAATCAAAGGAAGGGTTGCTTACAGAACCATCATGTTACTACCATGGGCTATTCCATCATACATCTCAGTTCTAATTTGGAGAGGTGTATTCGAACCGGGAGGTTTGCTGAACGATTTGCTTGGTACTGACTTGAATTTGTTAGCCGACCCCACAGGAGCGCAAATCGTTGTAATTTTGGTGAACATATGGCTTGGTGTGCCGTTTATGATGATGTCATTATCGGGTGCTTTACAATCGATTCCTCGTGAAATGTATGAGGCTGCAGATGTAGACGGTGTCGGTAATTGGGACCAATTCAGACATCTTACCCTACCTAATTTGAAGAGTGCATTAATCCCTCTCTCACTGCTAGGTTTCATTTGGACATTCAATATGTTCAACGTCATCTATCTAATGACTGATGGGGGACCAAATCTGACCTATGGTCCCGGATCAACTGATATCCTGATTACTTACGTTTATGACGTAGCTTTCATCAAAGGACAATATGGTTTAGCAGCAGCGTGGTCAGTTGTAATCTTTGCAATGCTGGTAGTATTCTCATGGCGCTACATGAAGCAAACCAATGCTACGGAGGCGGTATCGTGAGCGGTGAGAGAGTGATGCGTGATTGGTATGCTCCTTTGGAGATTTACACGCTTGCTTCATGGCTAAGAGTTGCAGTTGTTGTCAACATATTGCTGCTTCTTTTCGATTATCTAAGAGATGATGGCTTTGGATATTCCTTAATCGGAATATTGCTCATGGCTATGCTTGTTTACAGCCTTCCAGATGGTGATAATTCGTGGCGACGTGACGTATCATTGGTTCTATCTGGGGCGATAGTGATGGTAGGAGTCCTTTCGATTCTATCTTCACCAATCGGATTCGTAATTTGGATGGAATCGTGGCTTATTGTTCCAGGAATGATTTCTCTTTACTGGATTTCTGCGCCTCATGTTTCAAGATGGAATCGGGAACAGATGGAACTCGAGAAAATTGAGAAAGGTCTTGCTAGAAATAAGGAGCATGCAGCAGCCTATCAGCGCATTGGTAAGCACGTGATTTTAGCACACTTTGCATTCATCGTTTTACTGCCAGTAATCTGGATTATCGATATCTCACTATCTCCCGGAAATGCTCTTGGTGGTAGCCTTGGTGATTCTTTCACTACTGAACATTATTCCAAGGTATTGGGTGGAGATCAGTTCTGGATTTGGATGAAAAATTCACTTATCGTTTCTATTGGAACAACCATCGCAGGGCTTGCTCTAGCGGTACCTGCAGCATACGCCTTTAGTCGATTCAAATTCAGTGGTAGAGATCCAGCGATGTTCTCTTTCTTACTCGTCCAGATGTTCCCTGGTATTATCATCCTAGTTCCATATTTCATGGTGATGAAGACCCTAGGATTACTCAATTCACACCTTGGTTTGATTCTCGCTTATTCAGTCACTGCTCTGCCGCTTTGTGTATGGATGCTGAAAGGATTCTTTGATACAGTTCCTCGTGAATTAGAGGAGGCTGCTTTACTGGATGGCTGTAGTAGGTTCGAGATTTTTGCAAAAATCGTACTTCCATTATCGCTACCAGCGATTGCAGTTACGGCATTGTTCTCATTCCTTGCAGCATGGAATGAGTTCCTTCTGGCATTAACCTTCAACACTTCAAATGACATGTACACATTACCGGTCGGTCTAGCATCTATGATCTCATCCACTGGTCAATCATGGGGAGATTTCGCAGCAGCGAGTTTGCTTGTTAGCCTGCCTGTTGTGATTTTGTTTATCGTATTCCAAAAGTTCCTCATCGAGGGATTGTCAGCAGGAGGAGTCAAGGGGTGATTCTATGGTATCAGTAAGATATGAGAAAGTAACGAAGCGATATGATGACGGCACTGAAGCTGTCAAAGAACTGGACCTTGAGGTGGCCGACGGTGAATTCCTTGTTCTTCTTGGACCATCGGGCTGTGGCAAATCTACGACTCTACGTATGCTTGCGGGATTGGAAGATATTTCAGGTGGAGAAATCAAAATTGATAATGCTCGCATCAATGATTTACCTCCAGGAGCACGTGGACTTGGCATGGTTTTCCAATCATATGCTCTCTATCCACACATGAACATTCATGAGAACCTATCATTCGGACTCAAGCGAATGAAGGGAGAAGAAAAGCTGTCACCTGAAGAGATTAAATCAAGAGTTGACGAGATGGCCAAAATGCTTGGCCTGAGTGATGAATTAACTAAGCAACCTAAGGAATTATCAGGTGGTCAAAGGCAAAGAGTTGCTCTTGGTCGTGCTTTGATTAAGCGTCCAAAGGTTCTCCTTATGGATGAGCCTCTCTCAAACTTAGATGCAGAATTACGCCATCAAATGCGTGGAGAAATACGCCGACTACACGAAGAGTTGGGCTGCACTACAATTTACGTTACACACGACCAAATCGAGGCTATGACTCTGGCAGACAGGATCGCAATTCTCGACAAAGGAGAATTGCAACAACATTGCCCACCAATGGAAGCTTACAACAATCCTGCTAACGATTTTGTAAAGGGATTCTTAGTCAAGCATCTAAATGATATCAAGGATACAGCAGATTCACTATTCAAGGATTGATTACCATGCGCCGTGCCATTTTCCTAGTCGCTTTACTTCTAGCGATGAGTATTCCTAATGCTCAGGCAGATGGTGAAGAAGGAGTTCTTTTCACTTGGAGTGGCAGTGCCAGTACGGTTGAATTGATTGGTGAATGGGATTGGGATTCAACAACCCCAATGAGCGAATCAGGAGGCATTTGGTCTGCGACTGTGGATTTGGCAGATGGCTTGTATTGCTACAAATTCATAGT
>CAXGTB010000047.1:0-8592 GCA_964012565.1 uncultured euryarchaeote
ATTGCATTACAGGTTGACATTGATGGAAATGGCCAATTTATGGGAAGTCAAGAAACAGCGTTCACACAACGTCCAGTTATGAAAGACGGCGATGCTACATTTGAGTACAATTGGACTTGGTATAGCCAGTACGCTGCAGGAACCTATGGTGTACGTGTAGACTTCACCAATAATGCATACTATTTCACAGGCAATTCAACAAATCTTGCTGCTACTGGTGCTTACATTAACGTAACAGTTGTTGGTACAACTCAGTTCCAAATGACAAGTGTCCCAAGACTATATCGTAACACTACAACTGTGATTGAGGCAAGATTGCTAGACAACTCTCTGCAACCTCTGCGACAAGCTCCAGTGACTTGGACATGGTCGTATGACGGTAGAAGCGGTGTGAATTACACAGATGATCTAGGAACATTCGCAATTCCATTCGAGATTAATCCAGAAGATTCACTTGGCAACTATTCGCTCCAATTTGAATACGAAGGAAACCGTTTGATGAAGGGCAATGTCGATAGTCAAAGCGTGTGGGTAGTTTCGAGAACTTATGTGAATGTGATTTCAGCAGATCCAAATCTCAGACAATCTGGTGATAGATGGGACTTTACTGCTCAAGTTACAGATGACAATAAGACTGCGTCTGTAAAGGACTCGGGCGGTCGTGAATTAAGCGGTGCATCAACACCGAATGGCGGCTTAGTCGATGTAATTTACGAAGGATTGGACTTTGATGGAGTTATGCATAGACAAGTGGTTGCAACACTTGCACCTAACGCAGGTTTGATTTCATTACCAGAACCACAAGTCGATGGAAGCCATTTGTGCTACTATGATGGAAATGGGGATCAAATCCCAGATCGTGACTCAAATGGAAACGGGCAGTTGGATGATTCAGAGGCCATTGGATGTTTGAAGGCTAACGTGTCACCATTGTCTCCACAAATCTTGCGTGAAGACCCTGACAGTTTCTTACCAGATGGGTTCGGCCCGGTTTCAGTTTACTTGAGATTCCGCGAAACACTACCAAACGAGGGATGTGAAATCCTTGAAGTTGAGTACCTCTCAATGCAAGGAAAGTGGGACCCATGTCTCGATACAATCGGTAATGACCACTTCAGAGTACAAATGGCTTACAATGCAAACGGGTTCTCCTTGATAGGTAGAACCTCTCTAGATGTAGACGACCAAATCGTATACACTAGTGAGATAGACCCGCTCACTGGCCAAGTTGTACCAAAACCGATGATCGTAACTGGACAACTAACCGATGAATTGGGAACCAACCTGACATACAGAAATATTCGTGTAAACTATGAGATGGTAAACAGTCCAGCAGGACCGATTGCTTGTTACAACGGAGTTACAGATTTGGATGGCAACTTCGCAATCACCTGTCCTCTAACAGACGTACTAGCAGGAAAAGCTAGAGTTACTGTGACCTATTCTGCATGGGACAATAACGATGCATATCGCTATCAAAACAAGACTGTACAGACTGAGTTCGATGTTTTCAGTAATTCAACACTACAAATTGCCGAAGTAGGTCCGTTTAAGTCAAGCGTTGAGACATTTGTAGCACAAAATAACGGAACATCGTTCCCGGTTCTATACCTAAAGGAGAGCTTCCACATCGATGCAATGCTTACTCAATCCAACGGCCAATATGTCGGAGGAAAGTGTCTGAACATTTACTTGGACCCAGAGAAGAACGCACGCCCTCTATCTAGTATTTACACAAGAGAATCTGATGGAATGGTCGAATGGTTCAGTGGAGATCCAAGTCAAAACCCTGGATTGAAAGGTGTTGAAACCACAGGTGGGGAACTTGAAGGATTCAGATTGTTACGTGTAGCATTTGAGCCGGATATCAATGTCCCTGGAGGTTGTGATAAAGATACCAGCAACGTGCTAAACGGCTCCCACATGGATATCGTAGTACTAGTAAGAAGCAGAATCGACTTGCAGGTTAAGACAACCTGGTCGTACGTCAACAACAACGGATTAGACACCGATGACCCAGTAATTGGTGAGATTGCACTATTACGTGATAGACTAAATCTTGCCGTCGAAAACGAAGAGATTTACTTCATCAGAGAGTATTGGGACTCAGATAACCTAGAATGGGTTGTTGAAGGCAGAAACGAATCTTACACGAACGAGCAAGGACATGCATCATTCGAATGGGCCTTTGCAGGAAAGACCTGTCAAGGTGAACCATGTTCTGGAGATTGGAGAATCAAGGCGTATTACCCTGGTTCAACATTCTTCGCAGAATCGAGCGATAATATCACCCATGAGGTACATTACAAGGCCGCAACAGTGTCAGATCAAAGTAGCGGAATTGTTACTCCAACTACAATTATGGCGTTCATTATCGTACTTCTGGGTGCCTTAGTGGCCGGTGTGATGTATTATCAGCGAGTAGTTGCAAGACGCCAAGTCGAAGCATTGCGAGGAATTCTAACGGATACAATGTTACAACTCCAAGCAGCTAACGAATATATTGCAATCATCTTTGATTGTTACAAGCAGTTAGTCAAGCACTTCCGCCGTCATGGATTCATGAAGAAGGTATACGAAACCACTCGTGAATTCGAGAGTGCAGTACGTGGAGCATTCCACATGGTGCCTGCCGATCAATTAGACGGCTTTGTAGCAATTTTCGAAGAAGCAAGATACTCCGACCACGAAATTGGACCGAGCCATCGTGACCGTGCAATTGCAACTCTGAATGAAATCACAAAGAGTCTAGCAATCGCATTAGGAGATGGAGGCATGATTACTCGCACAGAGGAACATGAATCAGATCTCTATGGTGGTTTGACTAAGGCTGGAGAATTTGTAGCAGCTGATGGTTCTGTAAAGCAAGCTGGAATCGACGATAACGCCGATACTTCAAACTTCAAGATTTGAATTGGCCGGTAGTTTGGCAAAGTCGGGCAATGTCCCGACTTTGCCTAATCGGCGGCGCAGGTTTGATGAGGGCCTTCCCCTGTGGCTCGTCCATGAACGATTGGAAAGGTCTCATTGACCAAGCGATGATGCAAGAAGGGTCAAACACGATTGAAGCACACAGAACTTACGGCTCAGCGGTACGAGCAGCATTATCAAATGCTCAATTATTGCTTACAGATTTGGAAGCAGCACAGATTATCGAATCGATATACGGGGCCTTAGTTGCGTATTCACAACAGGTTATGCTTAGAATGAAAGCAGAAGACCCAGAAATCGGTGGAGTCGATCATGCATTCAGAGCAGGACAAGCATACGGTGTATCTTGTGTCTTGAATCACCTGATTGATCAACTGACAGACGTTGCCTCGATCACCTCTCTTCAAGCTTTAGATGACTTCTCCGATACCCTTCACAACGACATCCTAGTACAGGCTAGAGCTGCAGGTTTAACAGTAGAGCTACTGGATGCTAAGGGCGATATTTTACTCGATTAAAGCCTCTTGAAAATGGCACACCGCGACGCGAAATAGAATTTTACCGCGTCGGTGCCTTCATAACAGGGTGGTCGGTCGGCGACTTGCTTCTATAGCATCGAGGGAGTCATATGAGTAAACCCGTAAGCAAGACAAACCCAAATCTAGTCGGTCTAATCGGCGATTTGAAGGCACAGTCTCGCGAGACCGGCGCACCTCTGTGGCGAGATGTCGCACTACGTCTTTCAAAGAGCCGTAGCAATTGGGCACAACCGAACCTTAGCCGCTTGAGCCGCCATTGCCCCGAGGGCGCTACCGTCCTCGTACCAGGCAAGTTGCTCGGCAGCGGAGAAATTTCGGCTAAGCACGACGTCGCCGCATACAGTGTCAGCGCTGGAGCCCGTGAGAAGATTGAGGCAGCAGGAGGCAGAGTCCTTTCGCTTGCTGAATTAATGAACGAAAACCCAAACGGATCGGGGGTGTACCTCCTTGGATGATAGCAAGACGTTTGTCTATGATGCAGATGGTCTTGTCCTAGGCCGTTTGGCTAGCACAGTTGCGGATCTTCTTCTGAAGAGCACTCGTGCTGGTAACAGCGATCAAGTGGTAATTGTAAATGCTGAGAAGGCAGTCGTTTCAGGCAAGCCATCATCAGTATACGCAACTTATCATGATAAGTACGCACTAAACCACGCTCGCAAGGGACCTTATTTCCCTCGTATGCCTGACATGATCCTAAAGAGGACTGTTAGAGGCATGCTGCCATACCAGGCAAAGAGCAGTGGACGCCGTGCACTTCGCAATCTACGTGTTGAAATTGGATGTCCAAGCAGCCTTTCTGGTGATCTTCCTGAAGGTCACGAAGCAGGCGATGACAGCAAGATTCGACGCCCACTCCCACAACGATTCGTTCGTCTGGGAGATATTAGCGCTAACCTAGGCGCACCAGCACACCGATGGAATGGAGATGGTCAGTGATGGCTCGCAAAGGAAAGAAAGTCGTACACACTTCAGGTAAGCGCAAGACAGCAGTTGCACGCGCAACAGTCAAAGCTGGAAAAGGAAGAGTTCGAGTAAATAGCGAACCAATAGAAATTCTACAACCTGCTCTATCACGCCGCAAGGCGATGGAGCCACTAGTCATTGCAGACGCAATGAACCGTTTATCCAAGGTTGACATCAATGTCCTAACCCATGGTGGCGGAGTGATGGGTCAGACCGATGCGATTAGAACTGCTCTCGCACGCGGTTTAGTTCACTACAACGGTGGTGCAGAAGGCCTTGATGAGGAACTTCGTGACGAATATCTGCGTTTCGATCGCAGCTTATTGGTCAACGATCCTCGTAGAAAGGAACCGAAGCACCAACTTGGTCGTGGTGCTCGCCGAAAGAAGCAGAAGTCGTATAGGTGATTTAGATGATTATTCCAGTACGTTGTTTTAGTTGTGGCGCATTAATCGCACACAAGTGGGAAGAGTTCAATGAAAAGAAAGCAGCAGGGAGCGACGCTATGTCGGCCTTGGATGACCTTGGAATTGATCGCTACTGCTGCCGCAGAATGTTTGTATCGCATATCGAGTTAATCAAAGAGGTTGCACCTTTCAGTGCACCTCGAGAGTGAACACAATTCGAGTTACTATTCCCAAGGCAAGGGCTTGTGGGTTAGCTTGGCCTATACTTGGCGGCTGGGGGCCGTCAGACCCCAGTTCAAATCTGGGCAGGCCCACTGCCTGGGACTGTTATGTCTAGGATGCTAAATGAGTCTCCGTAGGAGACTCGTAGGCAATGACTTGATGGTGGATGAGGCTTTACATGGCAATATGAGAATCCGTTCTTTGTTGCTGGCAGCCATCATGACCCTTTCTTCTCTATCGGTAGTAATCGCTAGCGATACAATCACCACACAGGATGTTGATATATCTGGCAATTATACCATGACTGGTAACTATACGGTTTCACATGGAACTACACTCACCATCAAACCAGGCTCAACCATTGATATGCAAGATTATTGGATGAAGGTAGAAGGGACACTGATTGTTGACAATTCCACTATCATGTCATCCATTCAGACCACTAGTCCGGGTGGCCACAACGCAGGAGTATGGGATTCTCTTACAATCGCCTCTGGTGGAACAGCGACTCTTGATAATGTTACAATTTCCAATGCCAAATCGTGCATGATAATTGATGGTATCCTTTCTGCAAAATCCTTGACGGTTGAGGATTGTTTGATCGGCATCGAAGTATCAGGTACAGCCGATATTAGCGGCTTATCAGTTGAGAGTGTAGACAACGATGGAGTTAGAGTAAGCGGTGCTGCAACATTATCCCAGGTTGACATTTTGTATGCAACTGCTGGAATTAGTTCTTCAGGCGATTTAGTTGTAACAGAAGGAGAATTTCAGCAGGTTGGAACAGGTGTCTCACTCGGTGGAGGAACAGCCGATATAGGAAATCTGGATTTCATCAGCGGAGTTGGAAATGCGGTTAGCATAGCCTCAAACGTTTCAGGTGATATCGATGGAATGACAGGAACATCTGGCAACTCAATTGTGGCAATAGACTCCACAGGATTCCAAATTTCTAACATTAACATGTCAGGAAAGAGGCTAGTTAATTCATGGTCTGCTGGGGATTTGACAATTTCAAATGCAACTTATTTCGCAGATAGTTCTGAGACCCCTATTGATTTGCGTACATCAGGCACAGTGACCCTTTCCGAGATTTCCTTAACCGGCCAATTTTCATCATTGCAAGGTAGTTATAGTGCTCCATGGATTGGAATTGCAATAGCAGGCAGTGGAGACTACTTGATTTCAGATTCCCACATCGAAGCCACAGATTACGCAGTCAAAGCAAGCGGCACAGGAACACTTTCTGTATCAGACACAGTATTCTTATCAGAAAATAACGGGCTCTCTTTCTCAGGAATATCACAGACCACTCTTGACAATGTTACCTTGAATATCTCTCAAGGTGGTGAAAGCGGCATCTATATCTTACAAGGAGCGCATTCATTTTCAGGTCTTGAAGTTAATATGCCATTCAATCAATATGCAACAGGTAGTACGGGAATTGAAGCATGGTGGTGTTCAATCGATTCTCAAAATATTACAGTAACAGGATTTGCAAACAGCCTTTCAGTCTATGAATCGTATTTGAGTGCAGAGGATTTGCACCTGTTTGATTCAAGCGAGCAAGGCTTGTATGCTAGTTCATCAATGATCCACGTTTCAGATTCTATGGAAACAAAAGTCTCAGATACTGGTTTGACAATGGTATCTTCAAATGCAGTTCTTCGCACATGGTCTTCTAGTTATCACGAAAATGCTGCGGCAATTGATTTAGATTCTGAAGTAACGGCATGGAGCTTGTCTTCCACAAGCAACCTATATTCAGATTCTACTGGAGAAGGCGTTCTAAATTACGGTTCGAGTCAAACTTTGAACCTCGACACTGCAACCAACAATCGTCTATGGGAGATGACAATTAGTTTCGAAGACTTAACAGGAAATCCAGTCGACGCAGATTGGCAAGTTATGGGATTCAGCGGAACAGCAAGTTCTGGAAGTGCAGTGTTACCAGTCAGCGAATTAGGTTCACAAATAACAGCAACCTATGGGGGAGTTGGAGCAATATCAACGCCAACTGGAGTACAAGGAGGAACTCACACCATTCAAGTTCCAATTATGCCACAAGGAGATTGGACTTTGAGCGCAGGCTCTGTTGTAGTGTTGGGGCCTACAGATGACGGGCAACCTCACACTGCGGGAGGCAATATAACAATTCCAGCAAATGCCAAATTGGTACTTCAGGATACTAGCCTAATGATTCCAGAAGGCGCTAATTTAACAGTTCAGAACTATGGGGATTTTGAGGGAGAACACTCACAATTCCATGGAAATATAATCTCGCATTCAGATCAATTCGGCGATTCACCTTCTTCAAATCTTACTGTAGATGGAAATGTGTTTTGGACATCTTGCCAAAACGATATGGTACTGTACAATTTACATATTGAGGGATCAATCCAATTGGATAACTCATGTAAAGTCACAATTAATTCCGGCAGCACTCCTTCAAGTTGGACAATTGGAATTGGTGCGGTGTTTGAAATTGTCAATCGATTAGATGTAACAGTATTAGACAAAGGCGAGCCAGTTCAAGGAGCAACAATTAGTGTACAAGGGCAAAGTGTTGTTACAGACTCAACAGGAATGGCCAGCAAATCGGTTACCGCTATGAGTATAGATTCAAGCGGCGTAGTTTCAACAGGCTTAATGCAAGTTCAAATGAACTGGGGCCAAATATCCGATCTTATGGCCTGGAATACTTCTATGTCTAAGCAACACACCTTTGTTGCATCAACAGTACAAAGCGGATCTCTGACAGAATGGCTGGAATTAGAGAAGGCTTGGAGCCCATACCATCTAACAGGCGATTTGGTAATTCCTCAATTCCAAACCATGACAGTAAACGACGGAGTATTCCTTAGAGTTGCAGATGGAGTCACAATAACAGTTGAAGGGTCCTTCAACTCAGGCTATTCTACAATTTCATCAATGGGCGATGGAGCTCGTTGGGGCGGGCTTGTCATCGGTGATAATGCTGATACATCTGCCCAAATCATTGGTACTAGTTTGGTAGAAGGTTCTCCCTTGATTACAATAAATGATGAGGCAACGGTGACAATTAGTCATGCATACTTGGCACGATCTAGTGGAGCAGAACCGCTATTGAGAACAACAAATTCAGTTCCAGTCGCTTTCCTGAGCGTAATGTCAACCACCTTTGTGGACTCAGCCTCACACTGTGCTGAGATACAAGGCTCCGTTGAAGCCTCTTTTGTAGATGTGGAAATGGATAATTGCAACTCAGACGCTTTGTGGACTCAAGGAACTTATTTGATGATAGATGGATTAACCGTATCAGATGATGTTACCCTAGCAGGAGTTGATGGCTCTCTTTCAGACCTTGAAGGCGAAGGGCTTGTAGTAAGCAATCTAGATGGTTTTATGATGTCAGATTTGACATTATCTTCACTAACTGGCTCCGATAATAGGCAGATAAACATCGATGGAGCAACATTCGATTCAGCACCTGCAATTGATTTAGACAATTCAGCCGGGACTTTGACCAACATCGCAATTGATTGTGGTGG
>CAXGTB010000048.1:0-8444 GCA_964012565.1 uncultured euryarchaeote
AGTTCGACATTGGTGAATGTTAAATCTCCAGTGCAACTGTTTGTAATTGTATTACTGTGGCCAGATAGTTGATCATGATTTGACAATTCTAAGCAACCACTTCCGGTGAAATTAGCATTCGAAAGAATACTATTTCTCTCAATATTATGATCTGCATCCCATACCAATCCTTCATGTGAACCATACATGTCAAGGCCATCAATCTCTCCTTCTGCCCCTGAAATATCAATTGCTGGCCCACTGTAATTTAGGAATGTCTTCACATCATGCAGATGGAACATTCCACCTTGGACACCGATTGTTAAACCGCTATTGTTTACTGAGATTGCAGGTCCAGTAACAGGGTCATGAATTTCTAGATTTTCAAAATGCAGGTCTACTGAATCAATGATTACTACGCCTCTTTGATCGTTAATGGAAGAGCAGTTTACACAACTAACATCACCAGAACCAGATTCTATGTCATTGGCTCGATTGTATTCAAGGCCAGCATCACCATTATCTGAACTGGTCACATTGGAAAGATAGACATATCTTGCATCATCGATGTGAGCACCTGAATCTGAGTTGTTTTGTAAAGTTAGACCATCGATAATTGTAGCCGCTCTTTCAAGGTAAAGGCCCTCACCACCATTGTTGTGTAGGCTCCAATTAGTGCCTTGAATCGCACCTCCACTAATAGCGAACACTCCCGCACTAGTAGCATTCGAAACCTCGAGTCCGTTGAATTTAGGTGCGAAATAAGAGGAGCGAACAGAGATGCCTGCTCCGCCGGCACCTGAACCATCTCCACCTGTATTATTTATCGACAGATTGGTGAAAACCGTGGATGAATCAACAAAGTAAAGTTGTACTCCTACCGCATCGTTATCTTCCAACTGTGCATCTTCAATCCATGCACCTGTGGCGTTTATCTCTAGCGTGACTGTGGCAATCCCTGGCGTTTTGGCATCTTGGCCACCGGTGCCGCTAATTTTGAGTCCTTCAATAATCGCACTCTGATAATTGGTGTAGTTAGTCTTGTCTTCCTTATCTAGAATCAAAGCTTTGTACATCGAGTTGCGAATATCCAAATCTCTCATTACCGCTCTTGTTATTATACCGTCATCGATATGTCGTACAATTATTCCGTGATCTGCACGATTAACAACAGCGTGTTCGATGAGAGGGACGCTATCCTGTACCCACACTCCTGCTGCTTGAGCTAATGTAGAACCAGAGATATTTGTCATGGTGATATTGCGAATCAATCCGCCTGAATTACCCCATATATTCAATCCCCTTGTAACAGCATCATTTACGACTAATCCATCGATATTTGGAGCAGAACCTGCGCCGATTGAAATACCAATGCCATATCTCCAATAAACGGGAAATGCCCAATCTTGACCTGCTTCTTCTATTGTCAGATTCCTAATCACAGGGGTTGCGGAATTGAACAAATCAACCCCTACATCATCAGGATCCCAAATTGTAACATTCGATAGGCTTGGGTTTGAGCCATAAATTGTGATGCCGTATGTTGAATGAATTATGGAAGCATTGTCAATCTTACTACCTCTGCCATTTGATGAGGAATTGAATTGGATTCCCATGTGGTCTCCACCACCGGCATAATCAAAGTACACAGGGCAATTTGAAGTTCCTTCAACTGTGATTCTACCTTCTACGTAAATCCTTACACCGTTAGACATAGTGACATTTGTGCAGGCTGAAACAACCAACTCATCCGTTACGGGAACGGTGTAATCATTGTTCAGCACCACACTGCCACTCCATGTGGTTTGAGAGCGCCCATTTGTCTCACTTACATGGGTATTTTCTAGCATCAAAGGAGACTGAACTGATAACAAAAATATAGCGATGAGAAGTAACGCAGATGTGACTTTACTCCTCACCATAATACAATACACTGAGGGTATACAATTAGAGTGTTCCCCTTCACGATTCACTGAAAATGAATATCGGTATATTGAATCAGGTAAGTTAAGTTCAAAGTTCAGACATATTCAAAGCAACTGATGCATCAATTCAGTTGCTTCTTTAGCAGCGTTCGGGCACAAGGAAATTTTCCAAAGAGAAATCGCTTCAGCCATTGCAGAAAGTGGGTTGTGAGTTCTATATTTAGCCCGGTAAAACCAGATCATAGCAGCAATTCTACGTGCTGAACTTAGGTTGGTTTGAGAGTCTTGAGTTGGTAAATCGATTTTCTTCAATATCGATTCTGCTCTCTTGGCATCACACTTGCTGATTAGTGACAATTGTATCATTGTGGCTCGAAGTCCATTCCTTGCAAATGCTTGCTCAATCAGTTTTTCGAATGTGGGAGAATTAGGTGATGTCTCTGCGATTTCAGCACGTAATCCCAATGCTCGCAATTGAGGGTCGTTATTGTGGGTTAACATCTCTAGATTTTCTCTGATTTTTGAGGCCTCTATCCAGTTTTCTTCTGATAGATACCATGCATGCCTGACATGGGCAACTGCAACAAGAATTACTTTCTTCAAATCATCATCAACGGATGTAAAATCTATTCTATCAAGTAATTCCAATACCTCGTCCTCAACTCGCTTTCCTGGCAACCTGTCGTCTATCCTACGAGATGCTTCAGAAAGAAGTAATCGAATATCAGACCGGTCAGGTATTTCCGCATTTTCGCCCGTTAATATTGACAGAGAATATTCCAAATCTGGAGAATTGCAATTTGCCAAGTGATGTGAAGCAATATTACTTTCACCCCGCTCGATTGCAACCATCGCAGCTATTCGATGAAGGCTAGGAGTAGGATGTCGGTATATTGCATCACCAATCAAAGAGGCTAATCCTGCACTTGAACGTACCATCAGAGATTCTGCATTCTTTATCAAAAGTGATTCAATGTCGCCTTCAGAATTCAAAACATGATGCATCTCAACCAATCTAGCCAAATCTCCATCCAATTGCGACCAGTAAATAGCAGCCTTTGCATAATCTTGTTTCGTCAACATTGTTGAACGAACATTTCTAACTAAATGATGTAGTTCTACCCCTGATGAAAACCATCTCAACAAAGCGTGGTCATCTAAATCAAACAGATATTGTTCGTGTTGAAGGAATTCACAGGGTATTGGAACTGGAATTAATGATAACTCATCAAGAACCTTGATTTCTTCACCAAGGCCTGACAAAACCACATCTTTGATCCATTGTTGTAGGTCTGAACCGGCCTCTGGTAATTCTGAGGCTTCATCATACATTTGTAGTGCGAGAGGATGGCCTCCTAATCGTTGAGCTACCAATTCCCTATCCCCTACATGTTCTGGAAGTAGTTCTAATGCATCTGATACCTCCAATGGTGGAACTTCAATAATTTCAAATCCATCAGTTATTGGTAGTGGGGCACGGCTAGCCATGATTAGATGGCTCGCTTTGTTTGCGAACATTTCCAACCTACCTAGGTGCCTGAGACTGACTTCTTGCAGTTCGTCTAGAATCAACACTTCATTCTTTGACGAATTTAAAACTGCATTTTCGCTACTGTATTCATATTCCCAATCCTCGAAAATTTCAACAATATCTTTGAATGATTCCGTCGTTGCAAATCTTACTGTCTTACCTTCTTGGACCAATTCATCAGCAATACTTCTCAATAGCGATGTTTTACCAATTCCTGGTAAACCAGTGAGTATCATTTTCTTTTTAGATTTTAGTTGTGAAATTAGTTCATCTCTACCTCGCAACACTGTCTGATTTGGCGGCTTACCTAACAATTCGCCAACTCTTTTGGCCGTTGGCAATTCAATATCCTGACATTCCGAGCGACCTAAATCGGTGAGATGGTACACCTTGCGACGGCGACTTCCGGCTCCTATCACGTGTGCTTTCCTCTCGATCACCAGGCCCTTGCTTACCAGTTCATTTAGTGGCCCATGAAGGGCTGAGCGAACTACTCCCAAGTATTCTGAAAGACCAGGTAAACAAATTTCTCTAGGAACATCCCACGCAGATTCTAAACTTGAGGGAAAGGTGGCTAATCTTGCGAGAATCCTTGCCTCAGGACCAGTCACCATAGTTGTCTGGTAGCACTCATCAATGATGTTTCTTGCCCTTCCATGATTGCGATGTATTCTTGATGGAATGGCGCTACAAACCAAACATGCCGGTGACACTTGACAAGGTGGATTTGCCGGCAAAGCCTGGAGTTTACCTGTTTAGGAATTCTCAAGAAAGGGTGCTTTACGTAGGAAAAGCCACTGTTTTATCTCAAAGAATTCGTTCTTATTTTTCATCAAATCCAGATCGTGCGATGATTCCTGATTTAGTCAGGAATTCCGATGACATAGAATGTATTGTAACAAATTCACCTCATGAAGCTCTTATCCTAGAAAGACAATTGATTCGTCAACATAGACCAAGATATAATTCGATGCTAAAGGATGACAAATCTTACCCATACCTTGCTTTGACCAAGGAAAAATATCCGAGGATAATGTACACCAGACATCCTCCAAAGGAATCTTGGAGATGGGGACCTTTTCCTAATGCTGCTGCTGCAAAACAGGTAGTTCAACTACTGCGAAGACATTTCGGAATTCGAGATAAGGATTGCCATGGTAAAGATGGTTGTTTGGCCAGCCATATTGGCCTTTGCAGGGGGCCATGCGTCGACCCAGAAGGCTATCCTCAACTCGTTAGTAATGTGAGGAGAGTTTTGAACGGGGATGCCAGTGAACTAATCGAGGAGTTGGCTAAGGAAATGGATGACTTCTCAAAATCTCAAGATTATGAAGAGGCTGCTTCAATCAGAGACATGATCAAGGCCGTAAGATTGGTCACTAGCCAACAAGTAATCTTGTCCAAAGTTTACCGTGAATGTGACGCAATCGGAATCGGAGTTAAAGGAGATTTAGCAGCGATTGTAGTGATACATGCAGATGATGGAGAAATTAAGGGTCAAGAATCATGGCCTCTAATTCATCGAGGCGATGAGGGAGATTCTATCTCTAGATTTATTGTAGAGCATTACACCAATAGAAGACCTCCCAAAATCTTGCTATGCCCCATTCCAATTTCAAGTACAATTCAAGAATGGTTGAATGATAGAAGGGGGAGTAGTGTTGATGTTAGAGTCCCCAAGCGAGGAGATTTTGTCACATTGACAAAACTTGCCAAACAAAATGCGCGTATGCAAGTTGAAAGATTAGCAAACAAGACGTCTGGGTCTCTAGAACAGAGAGCCGCTGATGATGCCGCAATTCTACTTTCTATGGATTCATTGAACCACATAGTTTGCTTTGACATGGCGCAGTTGCTAGGAGATTCAAGAGTAGGTGCTAGTATTTGCCTTAGGAACGGAAAACCATCGAAGAAAGAATACAGGACTTACACTGTCAAAGGAGATGCAATGGACGACTTACGAATGATGAAAGAAGTTGTTGAAAGATGGATTAAACGGGTCGAGGATTGGCCAGATTTACTACTAATCGATGGTGGTGAAACCCACCTTTCCATAATTGCAGATGTATTGGAAAAACAAGGAGTTAGTGGTAAAATGGAATTAGCTAGCCTCGCAAAACGGGAAGAGACAATCCATAGAGAAGGTCATGATGACATCGTGCTTGATCGCAGAGGAAGAGTGCTTGTACAGGCAAGAGATGAAGCCCATCGTTTCGTAAACAAATTCCATAGGAAAAGTCGAGCAAAAAAGAGACTCTCTGATCCATTGCAAGGTGTTAGCGGTTTAGGAGCAAAGAAATTGCAATTACTAATCAGACACTTTGGCGGGCGGCAAGGCATCAAGCATGCATCGGTAAATGACTTGAAAACGGTTCCAGGAATTGGGAATTCCTTAGCACAAAGAATCTTTGATTCTTTACATTAATTCCAAGGCTCATCCTTATACATAGCTAAATCGCTATCTTCAGCATAAAGATCGAAATTACCACTACTTGGAGCAGAAGGGTCGTAGCCTGCACTCAATGCTGCGAAGTCTGTATCTGACAATCCTCCTTTGTCTGAGCCTGTCGAGATCACTTTAGTTTCAGCAGCAGCAGCAAGTTCTTTTTTGCGCTTTTTCTTTTTTCGTCTTGCACGAACTCTCCAAACTATCAGCGACAAAAGAAGCGTTGGATAAATCCAAATCTGTGTAAAGATGTACCAATAAGAAACCTTGACGCTAAACGAAACCTCGTCACCGGCAGTAAGTGATTCCAGAGATAAAGTGATTTTTTGTCTGCCATCGACATCCTCTATCTTTTCCCAACCATTTGCTGTTTGGAAATTTTCCAAGGTAATTCCATCAGGAAGGGTGAAAGTAACCTCCCCGCGCAAATCAGATTCTGTTTCTTCATTCAATTCTAAATCAGTAGATTCAATACTCATTTGGAAAGGATCTCCGTTATTATCTAGATTAATTCCGGAACCGCCCATTTGCAAAAACTGAACTCCAAGATTTGTGATTAGGTTTTGAAATATCTCTGCAGCGTTAATTATTGGAGATTGTAGTGCTGTTACAACACCAATTGTTGGTTCACCGTCTAAGATTCCATTCCAGCCATTTGTAACACCCGCTTCGAGTGTGAATTCTGGAATCCTTACCGACAATCTAATCGGTGTTTCATCTCCAATCGAAGTACCAATGCCACCAAGATTTTCCAAAGATGTAATCACTTGGATTCCAGAAAGATCCATTTCCACTCCTTCCTCATCATCGCTAATTTCTTCAGCTGAATCATGTAACCTTTCTGTTAATCCTTCACCAATTTCACTGACCAGTTCTTCGAAACTTTCGGCTGTGTAATCGAACTCAAATTCTTCGCCTTCACCCAGATCAACATCTCGTGATAAAGGCTCTGCGACTCTACCTGCAATATCAAATCCAAGACGTAAAAGATCTGAAGGTATAACCTCTAAACTTACGGTTGTATTATCTTTCTTTAGTTCATCTAGAACCTCATCTGGAATCTTGATTCTGTATACGTCAACAGTAGCTTCAAAGGACGCTGTTAGGTCAATACTCGGCCCCCATTCATTGAAATCTAAATCACTAACATCCAGTTCTACATCTAAATCGATACAAGACCAATCCGCTTCATCAGCAGAGCAAATTACATCACCGTTTGAATTGAGAATTGCGTGTCGTGGATTATACGCACCCGGGTCGGCAATAGAGATTGATAATTCATCCTCGCCATAGGTTCTCTCAACTAATGTAATCGAGCCGTCTCCTGTTGCTGTGGAAAGCCATTGTGGCAGAATCAGTTCCATTGTCAATTCTGTAGGAGGAAGGTCTTCGGGAATCATGTCTTGAAGCAAATCTTGACCAAATTCGGTATCGATTGTCAATCCAGAATCAAGCAACCTCTGGAAGTCTGTCTCTTCAATCGCATCTAAGATTCCTGTTGAATCATCTACTTCCTGTTTGATTAAATCCAGCATTCTTAATTGGAATGTGTTTGAAGTTGCCCTGAGATAGATCGGATGGCTGCCATCCATCGCATTAGGACCCTCGATACAGTAGTTAACCGGGGTGCCAGGTGGTAGTGTTTCGGGACAAGACACGTGAGTGTGGTTTAGCCCACCGACTGGTTCGATTCCAAGAGATTGAGATGTTGAAACCCAAGATGGGGTACTGATTGATACATCTCCTACACTAGGCACTGCATCCTCGATAGCATCACCAATCAAATCCATTGGGAAATTATCTGTGAAATTATCAAGTTCAACTAAATCATTTTGATATGCTAACCTTATGCCGTCGGAAGTCACCCAGGGTATCTTTGCATTCTCTGTCACATCAACAAGCGATATACCCCAATCACTCATTGTAGATTCATCGATATGATTGATACCTGCAACTACACTAACCCAAACAGAGTCTTCATCAGACATATCAAGAGTGACTCGAAGGGTCGTTCCAATATCTTCAGGATAAATCGCAACACTGCTTGTTTGAGTAGAATTTCTATGGCCGATTTCAACACTAACTTCCTGGTTAATTCTCTCACCATTTAATGGTGCATCAAGATTGTCAATACCCCATTGAGCGGCCATGTAAGAAGGAGAACCTTGCTTGATGACTTGGATTCCTGTTGGGTCTACAGACTTCACGGTTGCGAAATCTGGAGGATTGATTACGAATACAGAATTGTGGCCCGGGTCACTGAACAAATCGAACGATGATGTTATGTCTGAACCCATCACAAGCATGCCGCGATATACCCTCTCAAGGGTCAAAGAATCAACGCTACCCAAGTTGAAGGTTGATGTAGATAAACTAACATTAGCAGTAACTGAGAAGCAAATCGGAGGATCGAATACATTGTTCGACAATCCTGCTTCTGAAGCTGTATCCATATCAGGATCGTCAGTGCAAGTTGTTGTTATTCCCGAATTAGATATCGAATTCGTATAACTAGATTGTATCGAGTTTACTGTTCCAAAACCACTGTCCAACAAATCCTCAA
>CAXGTB010000049.1:0-8365 GCA_964012565.1 uncultured euryarchaeote
AGGTCATCCTTTGTTACCGCAAATAACAACGTAATAGGGCCTATAGGTGGCTGGAATGGTATTTGGATATACGGTGAATCAGATGTATCCGCTGAAAACAATACTATCCTAAATACTGCAAAAGAACCAGTTCTAATTGGTGAATATCACCATAAAGACCAGGGATGGAATGTACCATCTCCTACAAAGGCACGATTGTACTTTGCAAACAATATTGTTCAAAATAACACTGGTACTTGTAATTCTGTAGAAATGTACGGAGGAGACTTCCCTTGCCCTGCATTCCATGTATACATGTCATCTGCTACATTCATGGACAATACAGTTACAGGTAATGTGGGTGATGGTTTTAGAATCAAGGGTGGAATAGTAAACGCTCAAGGAAATGATATAGAGGTTGGCGGATTTGCTGCAAACATTTCTCTGTATGATGACAACTATGGAAACAAGTATGGTTCAATCGCTTATTTCTCAGGTAACACCTACACAGGCACTCCTGGTCAAATATACAACGTTACAGAGTCCAGAGTCGCAGTTCAGAGCGAATTTATGCCAGATCCAGGTGCAGGTCAAACTCACCCAGTTATGTTATCTTGGTTAGGTGCTGAATGCCCTTGGGATACATCTGAATGTATACAGGCACCTCTTACTGCAGATTGGCCACCAAGATTTATGCCACTCGCTATGGATTTAAATCCCAACGCAACCACATTTACATATTCTGATATTCAAAACTTTGATCGCTCGAAGATTCATATCCAAAACCAGAATACTGCTTGGGGTGTCCAAGTAGAGCAAGGTGAGCTAGTTCGCTACCAAGTTAAAGCAGATAACTCGCAAGTTTATGATGCTCTAGTAACTATCAAGGATGCGAATGGAAAGCCACTGTACAATATGACTACAGATCCTTACGGATATACTCCATGGGTCACACTTCCTTCCAACTTCCACATTGATACTAATTGGAATCACGTTGCTGTTGATACCAATGAAGACTCATGTGGCGATGGTACCGATAATGATGGTGACACACTGATTGATGGTCAAGATCCTGATTGTCAAAATGGAAACCGTGAGATGCCAACATATTCGGTTGTAGCAAAGAAATTCACCAAAGGTACATCAACCCATGATTTCACCCTAACAGGAATGATTGATGAAGTAATCAATCTAAACAACTTGGCTCCTTCTGTAAGTGCTGACCAAAATGATGGAACTTCATTTGCAAGAACCATTTCACTAACAGGTTCAGCTCACGATGGTGAATCTGGACCTTACTTCAATGACTACGATTCATGGCTGAAACAATTTGGTGATATCAAGAGGGTTGAAATCCAACCACATGGAAGTATTGATTGGTATCTTGCCACAGATACATCTGGGGCCAATGGCGAAGTCACAATGACAAATTGGCCATTTAAGTCATGGAGTTTCGATTGGGACATGGCTAATCATTTCGAAGAAGATGTGACCTTCAGAATTCGTTCGTATGATGGTTTGGATGAATCGATTGTAACCACTCGAATCTTCAAGCTGAACATAAATCCACCAACAATCAATCTAGATTCGCCCCTAGATGGAAGTACTCACGATGGTCAAGAAATACTGTTCACAGGGACAGCATCTGACGATTATCAAGGAGTACAAGGTAGCGACATTAGAGACATTTGGTTTAGCGTTGAAGGACCGAATAATTACTCAGCAAATTATCCTGCAAACAATGGCGGAGGAACTGTTTGGTCGGATTCCTGGAATTTCTCATCTCTACCAAGCGGCGACTACACATTTACAATTTGGGCAAGCGATGCAAATTACTGCCATGAAATAGTTGATGTTTGCTCACCTGAAGTTATTACAGTCACAATAGATAATGATAACAGAATTCCAATCATTCAAGTCAGTGAACCACTGCCAATGGAAAGAGTTCGAGCTGATGAACAGACCATAATCAGTGGTGTTGCTAGAGATAACGATGGACAAGTTACGCGTGTCGAAATATCTGTTGTCGACTTAGCTAGTGGAATTGAACTGAACAATGGACCAGATCCAATTACATCTTTCCAACCGAACGGTGCATGGATGCAATATTGGGATACTAGTAACCTCATCCATGACCAACAGTATGAGATTCAAGTGAAAGCATACGACGGTGTAGATTACTCGATGATAGAAACTGTTCGAATAATCATTGATAATCCGGCTGATGCAGACAACATTGCTCCAACATTTGACCCAACTGGTTGGATTGAGACAATCACAATTTTCTGCGATGAAAAATCTAGTTCATTCGATAAGTGTGGAGATGGAGTCGAAATTAATTTACTTGATTTCTTCAATGATTCTGATGGAATTGGTCCAGAATCAAGCCACATGGTTTTCGATATTTACAACGATCCATCAACGGCAATAGATGATGATTATGCTTATCACATCAGAATAACACCTGATGGAGTCGCAATCTACAATCCTATGGATTCCATGTACCAAACTTCTGGCGAGATTTCAGAATGGTCAATGCAAAGTGTGACATTCGAAGCTCGAGATGCATTTGATTCAGCATCTTATTCTTATCAGGTGAATTTCATCGTAAGAGGGGTAGAATTTACTGCACAGAGGGAAGATTCAGGATCAATTGAACCGGGTAATCCAGCAATGTTTACTGGAACTGGATTGCCTAAATCAGTAGTTTATGCTAAACTTCTTGATGGTGGTGACACTCTAAATTACACAGTGGTTCGCGATGATGGAATCTGGGCTATGGAAATCTCTTCAACCGATCTTGCCGATGGTAGTTTCGACATATATTTCGAACAGGATGACGATCAGACTCTCGGCTATGATGATGGTAATTCAATAACTCTCACAAAGGGCGATGAAGGAGGAGATGGAGTCGGAACTTGGGTATGGGTTGTAATTGCAATTGTGGCATTTACAATATTACTCGGAGTAGGCGCATTCTTCTTCCTTGAATTCGAAGAAGAATTTGAGGATGACCCAGAAGCAGTAATGGAACAACAAAAGGAAGAAGACCCATATGCATGGGCTAAAGCAAGGGCTGCTGAACAAGCAGCAGGTAATCTAGCTCCTGCTCCAGCACCAGTTCCTGCTGCAACACCACAACATCCTGGATGGATTTGGGACGCACAATCCAATCAATGGGTTGCAGATCCTAACTATCAACCGCCACAGCAGTGAATACCTACACGGGTATACACAACACTCTAAGAGGACTAGGGGAATGGAATATTATGGTAAGCAGACCTAAGCCAGGTGTCCAGGAGAGAATCCTACTGCATCTTTCTGATTTTGCAGACTTCATGAATTCTGTTGAAGTTCCTTTTGCTTTATCTCAAATGGGTATAGCAAATGCTGTTGCAATTGCCAGATCAAATGTTCCACGTGCGATTGCCGGATTAAAGGACCAAGGACTCTTAATCGAGCGCCAAGCTCACGTCCAGGGTGTTAGTCGGAAGAGGAAAGCATATTTCTTGACAGACCCAGGTATGAAACTAGCAGAGGAAACTTGGAAGAGACTACGTGAATTCCAACTTAGAGCGATTTTACCGGGAGGTAATACTATCTCTTCTACACTTGGTGAGATTCAGGACAAGTTACCATTTACTATGCGCCCAGTTGATGTTATCCGATATTTAGATGATAACGCGGTGTTAGATGCCCGCTCACTTTCTGCTGATTTAGTGGAAAGAGATCTTTCCAAGCATGTTGAAAAACAACTTGTAACCAGCCTAGGAGATTTACCAAGGTTGAGACATTTTTACGGTAGGTCGACTGAACTTGAAAACATGGTTAATCTGCTAGAAGCAAGGTCAACTACGCTAATGATACCTGGAATTGCAGGGATTGGAAAAACTTCAATGGCAGCCAAGGTGATTGAATCTTTCATGCACCGAAGAAATCTGATGTATCACAGATGTCAAGATTGGGATGGCAGTAGAGCATTTTTTGAGAGTATAGCAGATTGGTTGTCAAACATCGGAGATTCAATGCTGGCAGATTACATCTCTGCCACTCCAGTTCCTAAATCCGCTGATGCGGCTGGAATAATCGTGGACTCACTATCGAATTCTCCCGCCTTGATTGTGATTGATGACTATCACAAAGTTTCTGACAAGACCTTGCACCAAACCATACAAGCAATCTCTCGAGGACTTGTAGAATGTGAAGGTGATGTTGGATTGGTTATTTTCTCCCGTTCTTTCAAAGAGGTAGTGCCCTTGAAGGACGCAGATGGAAGAATTGTGTCTTTAGTGCTACCTCTTGAAGGGCTTGACCAAGAGTCTACTCGATCGTTGCTTTCTGCTTTTGATGATCTAAATCAAGAGAAGTTACTGTACATACACTCTCTCAGTAGAGGCCATCCTCTCGTTTTAGAATTGATTAATCGCGGCGCTTCAGCTGGAGCATTCCACGAATCTCTAGAGAATTATGTCAATATCGAGATTTTCTCCAAATTATCTGGTGAGCAAAAAAGACTGCTCGGCGCCCTTTCAGTATTCCGTGAGCCAATTGAACTCGAGGCATTAACCGAACAGGGCCTGAATATCGATGAATTGGATACTCTTGTCGAATCTGGCCTGGCAAGACATGCAGATTCTGATACATATGACGTACACGATCTAATAAGAGAATTTTTGCTTCAGAGTTTAGAGAAGCAAGCGAAAGAAGAGCTCCATAACAAAGCGGTTTCTTGGTATCAAAAGCAATCCTCAGGTAGCCAAATCGCTTTGGAACTTATTCATCATTTGATTTCCTCATCAAGACACGAAGACGCTACTAACATCATTGTCGAACAGGGCCGGGATTTGATTAAGGAAGGGCACATCGAATTATTGGGATTATTAGAATCGGTTGATACAAAATCAGTAGGGGCTGAAAGCGCTTGTAGAATCGATAGGCTTCGAGGCGAAGTGCTGGCTCTACTCGGACGTTTCGATGAAGCTGAAGAAGCATTTAGCCAAGCAAGACCACCTGCAGAGGCTGCTGGCTTAGAAGACGTAATCGCTGATATTCTTTCCAACCTTGCAGACATCGCTTTGAAACGGGGAGATTCAGAATCTAGCCTCGGAATGCACAGGAAAGCGTTAGAGATTTTCATCTCGCTAGGAGATGCAATCGGAGCAGCAAGGTCGTACAATAACATGGGTTACATCTTACGCCGAAATGGTGACAAGAACAAAGCCCTTGAAGCATATTCAGAAGTTGAAAATATATTGTCAGGAAATGAAACTGATGAACTCATACCTGCACAAATAGTACTTGCTCGCTCATTATTGGACCTTGGAGAACATGACCGTGCTAGAGATCATGCACTTTCATCTTACGAAAGGTCTGAATCAAGTGATGACAAGATATTGCACGCTAGGGCTAGAGCGGTACTTGGTAGGTATTATGCAAAAACCGGAGATGCAGATCTTGCACTTCACCATTACACCGATGCACTTTCAACAATGGGAGAAGCAGGAGACCCTCTAGCATTAGTTGAGGTCTCGATTCTTCTAGGTGAAGTGTTGCAGGATAGCGGCCGTATCGAAGAAGCACTGGAGCGCTATCGTGAAGCACTAATCATCTCTGAAGCTAATGACTTGAGAATGCAAATTGGAGAACTTCTTGCAAGACTTGGTGGAGTTGCACCAGATCGGCAGAGAAGAATGGAATACCTACAAAGGGCTCTTTCAGTTTTCCGTGAACTAGGTGCACAAACAAGAATGCGTGAAGTGCAAATGATGGTTCACACTGCTGTTATGGGACGTTGATCAAAAATCAGGTCTAGATGTAGTGAGATATGTCACTCCCTCATCGTAAACCACCCAAATTTCAGTTGTACCTGAAAGGTTGATTCGACCATCATAAGTTCCTGAGCCAGTGGCTGAAATCGAGACATCTCTGTCTAAATTATTTTCAGAATGGTCAAGGTGTAATCCTTCATCATCTAATGTTAGTATGAATTCAGATTCATCTGCTTCAGTCAGTCTCCAAGAAACAACCTCGGCATAACTTACACTACTATCTTCTCTGCTAGCAAGGTCTGCCCTTTCAACAGCTGCTGCGATGTCTGCCATGTTGATGTCAACAGCAGTAGTGTTCCAGTTTTCACGTGTCGATGACTCTAAACCAAAAGACCACACGCTGAACATAGAGAGAAATAATACTCCCAGAAGGAAGGTGAAAATATAACCAAGTTCTGTGCTAGCACCCGATTGGTCTCGAACTAATCTTCCTCTCATGATATTGCCTCCGAGATTTGAACGTCAAGACTGCTAATTTGTAAGTTAAATTGTATAGGTTCACCGGATGTATGCCATACTGCTTCACTTGGCCCATAAGATGGGACTGGAACCCAGCCTACATAGTCAGTCAACAAATCAATGCGTCCAGGATTAACTATCCAATCTTCAGACGCATCAAGGCCATCGCTTGCCCATGATGATATTGCATCGCCATAAGGTCCAACCCAACCCCTTCTTACATCATAAGCAGTTGTAGAGGCTAAGCTTTCTCTCATTGACAACTGAATATCTAGGTTCATGGTTCCGCTACCAGAGACTGATGTTGATGTTGGGTGCATTGATGGTATGGTGGCACTAAACCTTGGCCCTGGTCCTTGTCTATCGGTCGGGCCAACTAGAATTGTAGGTTCCAATTCTGGATGATTAGTTACTATTGCACCAGCGCTCCATGCAACTTCTAAGCCGGTGATTGAAGTATCGAATTCATATGTCAGTCTAGAAATGTGGAAGGCCCATGCTGTTGCGAGATTTGCATGTGTTGCATCACCTTCAGTTCCAATCAACGTTATTTCAATACTCGCCGGATGTGAGCCATCTCTCCATGATGTGATAATTTGGCCTTCAGTCAAACCGCTCATAGATGCCCATGGCAATGTGGTTGAGATCCATCCTGAAGCAGTTTGGTCAATAGCGATACAACGCATTGCCCCTGTGTCTTCAAGCATGATTATACCGGAGTTTCCATCCATGGAAAGTTTCGATGAGTAATCATCAAATTCCGAGGTGTAATTTACGACTTGTGATGAGTCGTCCTCAATGAATTCTAGTCCAGTGATTTGTCCGGTGTCTATTGCAGGAAGCATATTCATTCCTTCAGCACCTTTTCTCCACTGGACGAGTACATTTTCACTGGCCTCGATTATTGAAGCATTATTGATGTTGCTGGGTGGCCATTCTACGCTAATTGTCTGATTAGCAGGGACTGATAATCCTCCGTTCTTCCAAGTAATTGTTGCAGCATTTTCATTAGGATTTGAAAATGTCAAATTTCCAGATTGTGCTGGCGCAATGAAATGCTTGGAGAAGTAATTGCCTTCCTCTCCTAGTAGTGACGTTCTACCATTGTCTCCAAATGTAATTAACAGATGTGCATCTACATCAGTAATGATTTCAACTAATCCATCAGCAGACAAGTTTACATTTTTCGTCCATGAGTTTGCAATTCTAACTGCGGATGATTGTATTACTGCTTCTTTTCCGTTAGAATTTGGAGTTTCCCATTGAACTAGTAAATCATCATCAGATATGATTTCGATAGTTGTCTCTCCAGACGGCAATGGAATTGCCCAATGTTGTCCTTTTCCTGTGCCTGGTGTTGCTTTACTGGGAGGGATCAATGATGAACCTGAATCGCCAGAAATTTGCAGTCCAACTAAATCATGACTCGATTCAATTTGATTAGAAGAATCCAATCTCATGACTTCTCCTATTGACAACGAATATTCATTTCCACCCTGTTCTATTAATACAGGTCCAAGAGGTATTGTAAGACCGTGTTTTGGTGTTACAAGTATTGAATCACTTTCCTCGCTAGGAGAAAATATGAACGGTCTGTCAGGGCCAAGTCTCATATCTTCATAGCAAATTGCCTGGACATTACTTTCCGGATGTCTAACGTCGATATTCCTATCCAAGTCCAATGCTCCTTGAATTCTGAATGTATCTCCTTCATACCATGATGCTGAATACCACATCCCGCCGCGCATTCTGTCCCAACGTAATTCACCATCAACAGGAATTAATTCAATTTGCGAGGAGTCACCGGGTAGTCCTGATTCTGTGAGTAAAGTAACTTCATGACCTAAGATTTCCATTTGTGCTTGCATATCATTGCGTTTTAGAGAACCTTCTAATTCTTGAATAATAGGCATAAGTGAAAGTAACATTATTCCTATGATTGAGATTACACCGCCAAAGAGTAGAACCGTGGCGACAGCAGCACTTACTGCATCCTCATCTCTCCTCATACCAGACGGCGTCATCTGCTGACCTCCACTAGTTGCAAATCTATCTCCAAGTCGATTGCAGAACCGGATTTATCGATAGTTAATCCATCA
>CAXGTB010000050.1:0-8318 GCA_964012565.1 uncultured euryarchaeote
CTTAGAACCCCTAATTCAATCGCATTTAACTTTGTAAGTTCTTCCTCACTCCAAACTTCCATTGCCATCATAACCTCGATTACAAACTCACGTAATCTCGTCAATTCCTCAATTTGCTGCGAGGATGGCTTAGCCATTCATGACCACCGATGATAAGCAGGATGACCTTCTTTAACGGCCACAAACAGACCTTTCCCAGTAGCACAAACTTTGCCTTCGGCTGTTAGTGTCATTTTGATTTTAGCTCGGTCTTCCATCAATTCCTCAACCTCTGCCAAGATATGAAGTTCTACTCCTGTAGGTGTTGGTCTTCTAAGAGATACAGAGTAGGTTGCGGTGACAGTACATGGAGGCTCTTCTAATCCTTCAGCATCCATAAGAGCAATTGCAGCAGCCCAATTTCCGTGACAGTCAAGCAGACTTCCAATAATACCTCCATTTACCATTCCAGGGAACGCTTGGTGTTCATCGGATGGCGTGAACCTTAATTCCAATCCTTGTGCACATCTGTGTGAATCGATTTGCAATCCTTTCTCATTCGCAGGACCACATCCGAAACAAATTGATGAAGGGGCATATTGACGTTGGACTCCTTGCTCCATAATCTCCTGTAATTGAAGGAGGTTGATTTGCTATTCGCATCCATCACCTTGATGTCCTTTCGATTAATGGGCAAACATGGCCGGGAAGAAGCGACGTATCAGAGTCGCAAACGAACTTCCCAAAACCAGGCGTTTAGCAATAAAAAAAGCATTAGAAGAACACGAATCTGAGGCGAGGCCTGAATGGGATAGATCTTCTGAATGGGGTGATGCTCGATTCCTTAGAAAACGCATCAAAGTTGGAGAGATGCGAACAATTCACATGCCACTTCTCGATGTTGACATGGGAGACTCTTGGCCCATTCCAATAACTGTTTTTCATGGGGTTAGACCAGGTCCTGTTGTTACAATAATCGGAGCATCGCATGGTGATGAGTTGACAGGGACTAGTGCATGTACCAATTTACTGTCATCAATTTTTACAGAACCTGAAGGCGCTTTAGACCCTCAAACAATGGCTGGCACTGTTAGAATTGTTCCTGTTCTCAACCTGCCAGGGTATAGAGCAAAAACACGCTATTTTCCTGATGGACGTGATTTGAATAGAGCATTTCCCGGTTTATCAAAAGGAAGCACAACCTCTAGAGTAGCAAGTAGGGTCAAGAAAAATCTGATTAACGATTCAGATGTCATAATTGATTTGCATAGTGCTGCCACTGGTAGGTCGAACATGCCTCAGATTCGTGGAGACTTATCTCATCCAGAGTCATACCTTCTTGCCAAAGCATTCGGTATCGAGGTAGTATTGGATAGTCGCCCTCCAAAAGGAAGTTTGAGGAGAGTTGCAAATGAGATGGATATCGCAGCTGTTACCTATGAAGGTGGAGGAGCGAATAGGCTTGATCAAAATGCCGTAAAAGTTGCTGTTCACGGTTGCTTAAATGTCCTAAGAGCATTGAAAGTTATTCCAAAGAATCCTAGCAGGCCTAGATTCAGACTCAATGCCGGAGGTTCAACTTGGTTGCGTGCTGGAGAAGGCGGGCTTCTGGATATGTTTGTTGGACCCGGTAGCATTGTAACAAAGGGCGACGTAATCGCTACTATTTCTGACCCAGGAAGCCCTGGACTTTCTGTTGATATTGTAGCACCCGAAAACGGTCTGATGATTTGTACTGCAACCAATCCTTTCGTAACAGCAGGAACCCCTGTTGGCCATTTCTTACCTGTTACTAAGCACATTGAGTTACTGAAAACACAAATGGATGACAGGGGAGTATTGATGGTAAACGGTAGCCAAGGAGAGGCCCTATGGCGTGATGAGGTCGATATTGTTGAAGAAATCAAAGTCGAGGGAGAATGGTCTGGTGGTTCCGTAGATGGCGAGTGGAACCAAATTAATGCAGAAGACACCGAACAAGAAGAAGCGGCCTAATCAAGACTGAAACTGTGAAATAGCATCTCGAATTTCTGCATCTTCCATATTTCTTGGTTGGCTCTTTGCAACTTCGAATAGATGAGAAACAAGTTCATCTGTTGCTTCCATCCCATTACTTTCTAGCCAGTGGATGATGTTTGATCTTCCTGACATATGTCCAATTCTGATTACCTGCTCTAGACCGAAATCGCCTGCTGGAACTCCACTGTAGACTCTGTCTGCAAGCCACATGTCGCCCTTACGGATGGCCTTGATGACAGCACTAGCGTGTACACCAGTACCTGTTTCGAAAGCATCCTGTCCAAATACGGGATAATTCCTAGGTAGTGGTACCTTGATGTATTCATTAGCCTTCTTTACGTATTCACTAAGTAAAGATAGGTCGTTATTGATAACTCCCATCAATGATAAATTTACCAGAGTTTGATCTAGGGGAGCATTTCCTGCTCTCTCTCCAACCCCCAATGCAGTTCCGTGAACAACATCCGCTCCTGCTTCAACCGCAGCGAGATTATTTGCAACACCTAATCCTCTATCCTGATGTCCATGCCAATTAACTTCGATTTCACTACGCTTAAATCCTGAATCCTTGATTACTTCTTCATCGATAAAAGAGAGTAGCTGCTTAACTCCATTTGGAGTTACGTGTCCACATGTATCGCAAACACATAGCCTTCTTACTCCAATTTCCATCGCTCTCTGATAGATTAATTTGACATCTTCTGGTTTAGAACGAGTAGTATCTTCGGTGACAAACATTACCGGAATGTCGTTATCGACGGCAAATGATACTGCTTTTTCCATTGTTGAAACTAATTTTTCCATAGTCCAGCCTTCTGTAAACTGGCGAATTGGGCTCGTTCCCAAAAATGCACTTGCTTGAATTTGCATTTCATGCTTAGCTTGCATTTCAACAAGTGGTTCGATATCATTCATCAGAGTTCTTACCGCTGCACCCGGCCTTATCTGGAAATCATTCTCTTTTATGTGAGATAACATTGCGTTAATGTGATCTCTATGGAATGGGCCCGCTCCTGGTAATCCTAAATCGACCTTCTGGATTCCTAACTTTTCCATGTAAGTCAATAACTCGATTTTCTGATCGATAGATGGATTCAATGCACTTGGACTTTGCAGACCGTCGCGTAATGTTTCATCATCAAACCATACACCATGAGGATGATTTGCTGAATTTCTTGAATATTCATAATCAACTACGTTCCAATCATAAATCAGATTTTGTTCATCCATAGTATCACCTCATTGGGTTCGCTTCACCCCTAAGAGAAGCGGTCAGCGTTTGAACCCGTCGGATATCTGGTCATTCCTCTTCGTTGAGAACTCCAGATTTCACAGCAGCAATATATTCCTCTTTATCGATGACTCCATCGTTGTTTAAATCGAGCTCATCGAATTCTTCTCCCGCATCTTTTTGCGAACTCTCAATAAGTTCTGCAGGAAGTCTTGCGCTGAAAATTACTTCATCTGCATAACCGTTTTTGGATTTATTTCTCAGTTCCATTACCCTAGTTCCTCTAGTAGCCTTACCAGTAGTCTTCTTGGTTTGAGAAACTTCAGTTCTAATCATCATTCCTTTCTTTGTTAACAGGAAAATGTGATCATCTGGATTAGGTATTTTCCTGACACTGATGATAGAATCCTCGAATTCTTCGTCCAATTTCATGGTCCTTACACCCTTTGCGCCCGGCCTAGTTTGTCTATAACCATCAGTCGTAAATCTTGGTTCACCTGATTCTGTCATTCTTTGATTTCCATCTTCATCAAGAATTGCGACTCTGTCACCGGTACCAATTGTACTTCGCTTACCCATGCCAAATTTAGACAATGTCAGAATTTGTTCTTCAGGGTCATTAATGGAGACCATTCCTGCTACAAATCCTCCACCAGAGCCTTTTCTATTCCCAACCTTGATTCCGTAAACTCCTCCTGAAACTCTTCCAGATGCTCTTATCGCAGAACACTTGAATCTGGAAGCATATCCTGTTGTTGAGATCATTACAATATCATGTTCATTTGTTGCAGACCTGACATTCACAAGAGAGTCTCCCTCTATCTTGAACCGCAGTGCGTACTTTCCGTTACGATTTATTTTTACATACTCACTGAGAGATGTTTTCTTGATTAATCCCATCTTTGTTGCAAACATCAAGAAGCGACCATCTGGATTTTCTAAGATGTCTTTAGAAAGCGGGAGAATCGACACAATATTCTCCTCATCACGAATACTTTCGAGCAGATTTCTAATGTGAGTTCCCCTAGAGAGACGACTTCCTTCTGGGGTCTCCCAGGCCTTCAAACCGTATACTCTACCTTGGTCTGTAAAGATTAGTAGTCTGTCTTTACTGAAACAAGAAAGTATCAACTGAGGAGTGTCTTCAGTTTTTGTTGTAACTCCTTTGAGACCTTTGCCACCTCGATTTTGTGTTCTGAATGTATCAACTGGTGTATGTCGAACATAGTTATCTTCACTCAAGGTAATAACAATGGCTCGCTCTTCAATCAAATCTTCTCTATCCATAGACAATGGCATTGGATCGATGTGTGAGCGGCGCTCATCACCATGTTTGCCAACCATTTCATCCATTTCGGTTAGTAAGATATCTAGACGGCGAGATCTTGAGCCGATTATGTCCTGTAGATCTGCAATCCTAACTTGTAGTTCATCGAATTCATTCTGAACCTTTTCTACATCTAATCTACTTAGTTGATACAATCTTCTCTCAGCTATAGCCTTAGATTGGGCTTCTGTAAAGCTGAATGGTGCTATTCCTGGGAACGTTTCATTTCCTTGTAGGACAGATTCGAATTGCTCACGACTTGAACTTCCCTTTCCAACTGCAATTACATCATCAATACGATCTTGGGCTTTAACCAAACCTTCCAAAATATGTGCACGGGCTTCTGCTTTGCCTAGATTGTAAATCGCTCTTCTCTCTATGACTGACTCACGATGTTGGACATATGTGTGAAGCATTACTGGCAAGGTGAGTAGAACTGGCCGTCCGTCTAAAATTCCCATCATGTTAGCAGAATATGATTCTTGCAATCTACTAGATTTGTACAATTGATTCAAAACAGCGTGGGGATCTGCATTATTCTTAACCTCGATTACAACACGAATCCCTTCTTTTGATGATTCATCTCTTATGTCTCTAATTCCAATAACAGAGCCCTTGGTAACAAGTTCTGCAATATGGACTAGCATGTCTGCTTTCTTTACCTGATATGGAATCTCATGAATAATAATTCTCTTACCTTTGGAATCGTCAAGAACATCACACTTGGAACGTACATGGAACCTTCCCTTACCCGACGTGTACATGTCATAGATTCCATCTATGCCGTGGATGGATGCTCCTGTTGGGAAATCAGGACCTTTTACATGCTCCATGTACTGTTCTATAGACAAATCTGGCATCCCTTGATTACCTTCACCCTCTTCCAGGATTGTTTCTACATGTAGCCTTACAGCTCCAGAAACTTCGGTCAGGTTATGAGGGGGTATTTTTGTAGCCATTCCTACTGCAATACCATCGCTACCATTCAAGAGTAGATTCGGGAGCCTCGAGGGCAATACTGTTGGTTCTTGCTCAGAATCATCGAAATTCGGCTGGAAATCTACTGTGTCTTTATCGATGTCTTCAAGCATATGTTTGGAGATTTTATCCAATCGACTCTCAGTATAACGCATAGCTGCAGGGGGATCGCCATCTATTGAGCCGAAATTACCTTGACCATCCACCAGAGGATAACGTAGAGAAAACTCCTGCGCCATTCTGACCATGGTGTCATAGATTGATTGATCACCGTGTGGGTGGTACTTACCCATTACTTCACCAACGGAACGTGCTGATTTGCTGAATTTCTTTTCAGAAGTATGTCCGCCTTCATACATACCGTACAACACTCTTCTGTGCACCGGCTTTAGGCCATCTCTAGCATCTGGAAGTGCCCTTCCTATGATAACAGACATTGCATAGTTGATATACGAATTTTTCATTTCTTCGTTTAGAGAACGATTCAATAAACTAGCATCTGACATTCCTGTGTCTTCTTCATCATTTTCAATATCATCAGATGTCAAGGTTGGTCACCTCCTTTGCATGGCGCTCAATAAACGCCCTTCTGTCAGGAACATCTTCTCCCATCAAGATCTCAAACAAACGATCTGATTCTTCAGCGTCCTTAACAGTAACTTTCAGCATAGTACGATTTTCAGGGTTCATCGTAGTATTCCATAGCTGATCTGGATTCATTTCACCGAGACCTTTGTATCTCTGAACCCCTATCTTCGCATTTGGATTATCTCCTTTCAATTCATCCATAATCATGTCTCTTTCTTCATCCGAGAAAGCATACTTACTGATTCGACCTTTGCTTAGCTGGAAAAGTGGCGGCTGAGCAATGTAAACGTGTCCTTCTGTGATCGCAGGGCGCATAAATCTCCACAAGAAAGTCAACATCAACGTACGAATATGTGCGCCATCAATATCTGCGTCAGTCATGATAATTATCTTTGAATAACGCAGTTTTTCAGTATCAAAGGCACCCTCGTCCTCAGGATTGTTACCTACACCTGCACCTAATGCCCTGATCATTGTTTGAATCTCTTGATTCTGAAATACCTTGACTAAATTGTGCTTCTGTCTTTCCACATTGAGAATCTTACCTCTTAGTGGCAAAATTGCTTGTATTCTACGATCTCTTCCAGTCTTTGCTGAACCACCGGCAGAATCTCCTTCAACAAGATAAACTTCACATTCACTAGGATCCCTTGACTGGCAATCTGCGAGTTTTCCAGGAAGACCTCCTCCCTCTAGGACTCCTTTTCTTCTAGTTAGTTCTCTAGCTTTTTGAGCAGCCTTTCTAGCCTTTGATGCAAGAAGTGCCTTTTCTATAATCGATTTAGCAACGGATGGATTTTCCTCGAAAAATTCGCCTAACTTCTCATACACAACAGTCTGAACGATACCTGTTACTTCGCTACTAACGAGCTTATCTTTAGTTTGCGAGGAGAATGACGGGTCAGGATGCTTTACGCTTACAATAGCCGCTAAGCCCTCTCTTACATCATCACCAGAAAGTGCTTCTCCTTTGAGCATGTTCCGTTTTTTAGCATATGAATTCAAGCAACTTGTCAAGGCTGTACGCAAGCCAGACATGTGAGTTCCACCATCCTTGTTTCGGATGATATTAGTGTAACAGCGAATAGATTCACTGAAAGCGTTTGACCACTGTAATGCAAGTTCAACGGTCACTGTTCCCTTTTCAATTTCCTTTTCGCCTGAGATTTGTATTACATCTGAATGGAGGATTTCTCTTGAAGCATTTATCTGTGAAACATACTCTGACAAACCACCTTCGTAGTGATGTGTGCTTACGTGAGGATCTTCCGAACGAGAATCTGTAATTTCAATTTTTAGACCGGCGTTAAGGAATGATGTTTCCTTCAGCCTAGTATCGATTTGATCGAAATCAAATTCGGTAATATTGGTAAAGATTCCAAGGTCCGGCTTGAATACAATTAGGGTACCTGTATCGTCACAAGTGCCTATTTCGTTAAGAGGACTCGTAGGCACTCCAGCTTCATACCTCTGGTGGTAAATCTTACCAGCACGATGAATGGTAACCTCCATCCACTCGGATACGGCATTTACTGCAGATACGCCCACTCCGTGTAAACCTCCAGATACCTTGTATGAACTGTTGTCAAATTTACCGCCAGCGTGCAATTTTGTCATAATTACTTCTGCTGCCGAAATTCCGAACTCTTCATGCTTATCGACAGGAATTCCTCTCCCGTAATCCCTCACGGAGAGAGAACCATCTGGATTAAGGCCCACTTCTACTAGATCTGTATGCCCTGCCAAATGTTCGTCGACCGAATTGTCCACTACTTCCCAAATACAATGATGGAGAGCGGAACCGTCATGAGGATCTCCGAGATACATACCGGGTCTTTTTCGGACCGCTTCAAGACCTTCCAACACCTGTATGCTTTGTGCACTATAGTCGTCTGTCATCAACTCACCTCAATCAATAAATTTCATGTTAGGAAAACTCAAAATAATATTACCTAATTGATGTCAAATTATTCGCTTTGTATTTTGTCAAAATAATGTCGCAAAAAACTGGATAAAAATCGCTTCAGTCGGGCGGTTTACTATGAGGCTCCTTCACTCAAATTATATGGTGTAATAGGGGGTATATGAACATACTTAATATCGACTCCAAAAAGGGGCTAAATTGTGGAACAAATTACAAGATTTTTTTGTCAAAATAGAGTTTTTATGCCAAGTTTATCTTGAAAATCGAATCGC
>CAXGTB010000051.1:0-8264 GCA_964012565.1 uncultured euryarchaeote
GATGAACTGAAGGATTTCATTTATGACAATCTAGGATTTATGAGAGTCTTCTTGAAGCCGCAAGGACAAGAAGCAGACTTGGAAGAACCATTAATCGTGAAGGATGACTCAACCGTCGAAAATGTCTGTAATAATCTGCACAGGGATTTCGTAAGAAAGTTCAGATTTGCTAGAGTAAAAGGCCCCTCAGCAAAATTTGACTGGCAAAGAGTTGGTCTTGACCATCTACTGAAAGATGGAGACCTTCTTTCAATTATCATCAAGAGATAATTATCATTAAGACCGCGTTCAATACAATAATCAATTCATGTAGGGCTCATCGTGATAAATAGGAAACATGACAGAGCAAATATGCCAGAAACACTACCAGATTTTGGCAACATCCGCTTTGATGGTACATTGCGACCATCGCAAGAAGCAGCATGCAAGGAAATCATTCCACAATTAGAAAATGGTGAAACTAGGCTTTATGTCGTCGCCCCACCAGGTTCTGGCAAGACTGTTTTAGGACTCTATGTTTGGTCAGACTTGGTAAAAAAACCAGCATTAGTTCTATCTCCAAACTCAGCAATTCAGGCACAATGGGCAGCAAGAACATCGCTGTTTGATTTAGATGGAAAGGATGAGTTCATTAGCACAGACCCGAAAAATCCAGGATTACTAACCTCCTTAACCTATCAATCCGTTACTGCTCCGGGAAAAGGCGGAGAAGAAATCGAAGAACTAGCATTGTTAGCTTGGTCTGAGAAATTAATTGCTGAAGGAGAAGCACACGATCACAAAACCTGTGAGGATTGGCAATCAGGGCTCAAAGAAAATAATCCTGAATACTATGAACAAAGGCTAGGTACATACAGGAAGAAAGTGCGTGACGAAATAGCAAAACAAGGTGATGCTATCTCAATTCTAGGTGATAGTGCGAAAAAAAACTTAGAGAGGCTGAAAGAAATTGGTGTCGGCCTAATCATTCTGGATGAATGTCATCATTTGATGCACCACTGGGGTAGAATCCTAGCCGAAGTAAAGGACCTTTTTGGCAACCCTGTGATATTAGGTCTCACGGCAACACCTCCGGTGGCTGAAGATTTCGATGAATTAGATGTCAAACGCTATGAAGAGTTCTTCGGACCAGTTGATTACGAAGTCCCCGTACCTGCATTAGTACGGGAATCTAATCTTGCACCATACCAAGATTTGTGCTATTTTACCCGACCAAACTCATCCGAGTTGCAATATATTGCAGGAGTGGATATAGAATTCGAGGAATTACTTACTGAACTACGCGATAAAGAATCTCCGAAAAAAGAAGGACAAATACCAGATCTAGACACATGGTTATTCAATTCACTTCAGGTACGTAAATCTACAGGCGAGAAAGAAATGAATTGGAACGATTTCCATCGAAAGCATACCTCTTTCGCAGATGATAGTCGTCGTTATCTACAATTGAATGACTATGATTTACCTGATGATGTACCGATGATTTCAATGAATAATTTCGACGAGAGTTGGACTCGAATCAGCGTCCTTAGAACTGTTCTTGATCGTTATGTCAGGTATGGTTTAAGGAGGTCTGAATGTACAACTGATCATGAATTATCAGAATCGGTAGTTTCCAGATTACGCCTACTCGGCATCCAGATAACAGAAACAGGTTCACGCCCCTGTGCTTCACCTGTTGGCAGAGTAATGGCATATTCAAAATCAAAAGTAGATGCTCTACAAAAAATAGTACGCTCCGAGCAAGAAGCATTGGGTGATTCGATAAGAATGGTAGTAGTTACAGATTTCGAGAAGACCTCAGCAACTTCACTAGTCGATGGAATACTGGATGATGAAGCAGGCGGAGCAATCTCTGCCTTTCGCTCACTTGTATCGCATTATGAAGGTGATTCCTTAGACCCAGTTTTGATGACGGGTAGCACTGTTTTAGTTGATGATGACCTATTTGAGAGATTTCTTACCAGAGCAGAAACCTGGGTTAAGCAAAATGAGGTGGATATCAGATTTGAAGATAAAATTCGAGAGGGATATCATGAAATTCATGGAAGAGGCAAGGATTGGATTCCGAGATATTATTCGATGATGATTACAGAATTTTTCCAAGAAGGGCTGACAAAGTGCCTAATTGGAACTCGAGGATTGTTAGGAGAAGGATGGGATGCTTCGCGAATTAATGTTTTGATCGATCTCACTACAGTCACAACTAGTATGAGCATCAATCAATTAAGAGGTCGTTCAATACGCCTCGACTCTAACTGGAAAGAAAAGGTCGCAAACAACTGGGATATCGTTTGTCTCGCAGAAGAATTCACCAAAGGATTCGATGATTATGAGCGATTTAAACGCAAACATAAGCAATTGTATGGCGTTTGTGATGATGGAACAATTGAGAAAGGAGTTGGTCATGTACATGCAGCATTCAATGACGCAAAACCCGAAGGTGTAAACGAAGGGATGGAAATGTTCAATGAAGATATGCTGTTAAGGGCGAAGAACAGGACACATGTTCGTAAATTATGGGGAATCGGGAAGAAATTTAGTGAGACATCCAGTTCAGCAGTAGAGGCAAAAATGGGTTCTGGTTTTTCTGGAGGTTTCAAATTTGGAGTTAACAGAAGACCTTGGACTGATGAATCATTAATGCTTGAAATTTCCAAAGCGATTGTAGATACGTTGAGAGATTTGAGAGAAATCGACAGAGACTGTAAAGCAACTGGTGGAGAAAGGGGAGGCGGATGGTTGAGATATCATCTGAAAAACGCAAGTGAAGAAGAAACTGCAAAATTCACTAAAGCTCTTGAAGAGGTTCTTGGACCTCTTGACAATCCAAGATACATCATTAGTAGACCTGCAATGCATATGCGTGACACATGGCTAACCAAACTTCTACCAGAGGTTGTAGCTAAATTCCTTAGACGTGCAGAGAGAAGTATCCAAATGTATCACATGGTACCAACTATTGTAGCGAATTCAAAGGAAAGAGCCAATGTTTTCAAAAGACATTGGGACTATTATATCGGCAAAAGTGAACTTACATATTGCAGAAGCGACGAAGGAAAGCAGCATATTGAAGAAATTAGGAAAGGCGGATTAGGACCTAAAAATAGCATCCATAGAAAGGATGTTTATTTGTGATTAATCCCAAATTCCCATGTCCATTCTCGCATCTTCAGAAGCGTGAATTTTTGGATCCCATCTCGGTGACCAAACCAAGTTGATGTGAACACTTTCCACTGCTTTCAAAGCAGCACGGTGTGCTGCAGCCATTATTTCAGCAGCGGCAGGACACCCTGGGCTAGTTAGAGTCATGTCAACCTCTGCGTGTTTGACTCCTTCTTTATCTTCGAATCTAACATCGTAGACCAATCCTAACTCAACGATTGAGATGTCTAATTCAGGGTCTTCGACTTCCTCTAATGCGGTCATAACTTCTTCTTTTGTCGTCATTTAATCGCCTCCTTTACTCGGTGTTGAACCATGTCAAACATTGTCCTAAATCCATTTGAGCGAGAAGGTGTCAGGGTAACTAAAATTCCTGCTTCTTCTGCGAAAGCAGGTGTTAACTCTAACACAGTTTGAGGTGTAGAACCGTTAACAGCAATCGATAATATTCCTTGCAATCCTTGAACCATTTTCGCGTCAGCTGCTGCCTTTATCCAGACTTTTTCGTCACGAATAGCAACTTCGATGTGAGCGATAGATTGGCAACCTTTTACCAAATTCGAATCATTCCATTCTTCGACCGGTAATTCGTCTACTTCGCTAGAAAAATCCATCAGAACTTCAAGCCGCTCGAATTGATCATCTATTTCTTGGAATTCCTCAATTATCTCTTGGATTGAATCTGGCCAAGTCATGCCATTGCCTCCAAAACTCGGTCTATTCCTGACAAGAAGATACTGGCATCTGACTCATCATTGTAAAGATAGAATGATGCTCTAATTGTTCCATTTACACCTAACCTTTCCATTAATGGTTGAGCACAATGATGACCCGTTCTTACCGCAATTCCTTGTGCATCCAATAATCTAGCAAAATCCTCTGGATGAATTGTTGGATGAGTAAAAGACACTACTGCAGCGTCATCTGGGCCAAGTGAGGAATACACGGTCATTCCTTTTTCCTCAAGTTGCCTTGAAACATCTCTCGCAATATCCAACAACCTTGTGTGATGACTTTCAAGATCAACTTTTGAAATCCATTCAAGTGCTGCTGCCCAACCAAATCCTTCAGCAATTCTAGGGGTGCCTGCTTCGAATTTGTGCTCATTGGATTGATATGTTGAACCTTGAAGTGTTACAGTTTCAATCATATCTCCGCCACCCATGAAAGGCTTCATCTCACTAAATGCATCATTGCTAATTAGTAGTGCACCAATACCGGTTGGACCGCACATTTTGTGGGCACTGAATGCCAAGAAATCTGCTCCCAGTTCCTTGAAATCGATTAATTCGTGAGGAACTGCTTGAGCCGCATCAATCAGTACTTTTGCATTGACTGCTTTTGATTTGTTGATAATCTCTTCAACAGGATTTCTTATTCCAAGAACATTAGAAGTGTGTACAACACAAACCAGTTTGGCACCCTCGAGGGCTACGTCAAACGCTTCCATGTCGAGTTGCCCATTTTCTACTGGTATGAACCGTAACTCAATTGCGATTCTTTCTGCAAGCATTTGCCACGGAACTATATCACTGTGATGTTCCATCTCTGTCAAAATAACAGCATCTCCGGCTCTAAGATTGTACTCTCCCCATGCACGAGCTGCTAGATTGATTGCTTCTGTAGTGCCGCTTGTAATTACAGCGTAATCGCAGTTGTATCGAGATTTCAATAATTTCCTACATTCCTCATAACCTTCAGTTGCTTCACCTGCTAGAGTATGAACTGCCCGATGGACATTTGCATTTGAAGAAGAATAGTAATTTGACATTGCATCAATTACACATGATGGTTTTTGAGTAGTTGCCGCATTATCCAAGTAAACCAATGGTCTACCATTTATTTCTCTAGAGAAAATCGGGAAATCCTGTTTCATCCAATCACCCATTCATCAAACATTCCAAGTGAACCAATAATCTAGTTCTCAATGCAGAGATTATTGCTTCATTCTTAATTTCTCTAAATGCATCCATTAGAAATCCTTCGACAATAAGGGCTGAAGCTTCGGCAAAAGATAGCCCTCGTGACGCCAAATAATGAATCTGATTTACATCAATTGGGGCACTGGCTGCACCATGGGCAGCCTTAACATCATCCGATAATACTTCTAGTTCCGGAATTGCTTGAGCTCTGGATTTTTCAGATAACAGTAAATTCCTGAAGACTTGTCCTGCATCGCTTCCATTAGCATTTTCATCGATTGTCAACAATCCAGTTCCTACTGAATGTGATGAATCATTACATGTTGCATGCATAACCAGCGATGATTCTGTATGACCCTTTGTGTGCTTGATTTCTATGTGATGATCGTCATGCCTTGCTCCATACCCATTTGATGCAATTCCAGTACGGACTACTGCTCCTTTCTCTATCAAATCGAAACGCATGTCCGACTTATTTAGGAATCCACCCACTGATAGCGTCGAAAATTCCAATTCAGAATCTCTCGAAATTTGCCAATCCTCACAATGTAGGAAATGTCCATCACTTGCTAAGTCATTGATTATGGAAATTGAGAGCCTATCCCTAACCGAACCAGATATCCTAAGTCCAGTCCATCCTGCATCACCTGATATTCGAATCACTAAACTTGATTCACCTTTGGATTCTATCTCTAATTCTCCAGAACAGATATGGCCAGAACACCGTAAATCTAACTCAATCGTATCACTCTCTAGAGCGATTTTCTTGCAAGTAGGTGAAATTGAATGTATGAACGCTCGAGCGATTTCTGAACTATCGCTAATTTTGGAATCTTCACCATGACTGAACTTTATTGGATCGGACTTGGGCATCTCTGTTACCTTAGTAGGATGAATTCTTTTCCATGGAGTATATCTCCATAAATGTTCAGAGCGTGGAGGAACTAATATTTCTGGATATTTCATCATCCAATTGCACCCTCCATCTCCAATTCGAGAAGGCGATTGAGTTCAACTGCGTATTCCATAGGTAATTCACGAGTAAATGGTTCAAAGAATCCATTGACGATCATTCCCATTGCTTCTTCTTCACTGTGTCCACGGGACATCAAATAGAACAACTGATCATTACTAACTTTTGATACGCTGGCTTCATGTTCCAAATCTGCACTAGAATTACCAACTTCCATGGTTGGATAAGTATCAGACTGGCTGTCAGCGTCCAACATCAAAGCATCACATACGACCTTTGAGCGGCAACCATGCGCCTTTGGTGTGACCTGAAGCATACCTCTGTATGAAGAGCGACCACCATTTTTCGCAATTGATTTCGAGAGAATGTTTGAGGTAGTATTAGGTGCTAAGTGGTGAACTTTGGCACCTGCGTCTTGATGTTGACCCTTACCCGCATATGCAACTGATATGACTTCGGCGTGAGCGCCTTCTCCTTTGAGTAGAACTGAAGGGTATTTCATTGTCAATTTGGAGCCGATATTCCCATCAACCCATTCGATTGTAGCATCTGCATGGGCAACTCCTCTTTTTGTAACCAGGTTGTAGACATTGGCAGACCAATTTTGAACAGTGGAATACCTAATCTTAGCCCCTTTCATGGCAATTAGCTCAACAACTGCCGAGTGGAGTGATTCTGTCGAGTAAGTCGGTGCTGTGCACCCCTCTACGTAGTGTATGGATGACCCTTCGTCAGCGATAATTAGGGTTCTTTCAAATTGACCCATGTTCTTGGCATTAATTCTGAAATAAGCTTGTACTGGCATCTCGACATGTACACCTTTTGGAACATAAATGAATGAACCGCCTGACCACACTGCAGTATTCAATGCTGAAAATTTGTTATCAGAAGCAGGAACGACTGTTGCGAAGTATTTCTTCACAATTTCAGGGTATTCTTTCAAGCCAGAATCCATATCGAGGAATAACACACCTTGCTCTTCCAAGTCTTCTCTTATCGAATGGTAAACCGCTTCTGATTCATACTGTGCAGTAACGCCGCCAAGCCATTTCTGCTCTGCTTCAGGTATTCCAAGTCTGTCAAAGGTGTTTTTGATGTCTTCAGGAACTTCGTCCCAATCCCTCTCAGTGCCATTTGATGACCTAAGGAAGTAAGTTATCGCATCAAAATCAATCTGATTTAACATGTCACAGTTACCCCAAGACGGCATCGGCATTTCCATGAAACGATGGTATGCCTTTACTCTCATATCAGTCATCCATTGAGGCTCTTCCTTAAGCTCAGAAATATCTCTGACTACCTGTTCTGTAAGACCCTTGTCGAATCTTATCGTTGCATTTTCAGGATCGTGGAATCCATATCGATAGTCACCTACCGCATCTCTTGCCGAATCGCCAACCATTATCTCACCTCACTCCTCTAACCAATCGTAACCCCTAGATTCGAGTTCTGCTGCTAAATTAGCATCCCCTGTTTTGACTATTTTTCCATCAATCATCACATGAACAAAGTCTGGTTTGACATGTTCCAACAAACGTTGATAGTGAGTAATTACAAGACATCCAGCAGTTGTAGTGATACTGTTTATTCCCTCTGAAACAACTCGTAGTGCGTCGATATCCAATCCTGAATCAGTTTCGTCGAGTAATGCTAATGTTGGATTGAGCAATAGCATTTGTAGAATTTCAAGGCGCTTCTTTTCCCCGCCACTGAATCCATCATTTACGTATCTTGAAAGGAATGATTTGTCCATATCTAGAGACTCCAGATGTGCGTTAAGTTCCTTGCGGAATTCTCTCGCTGAAGGAGCATCATCTCCTCTGACTGCAGCCACTGACTTCCTTAGAAAAGTCCCTACTTGTACACCTGGTATCGATGAAGGATACTGGAAAGAGAGAAACATACCTGCTCTTGCTCTCTCGTAAACTTCTAAATCATCTAGTGGCTTTCCTTTAAAATTGATAGTACCGGATGTGATTTCGTATGCTGGATGGCCCATTACTACGTTGGCAAGCGTTGATTTTCCTGAGCCATTTCTGCCCATTATCGCATGGACTTCCCCCAGATTAATTTTCAACGAAAGACCCTTGATTATCTCCGTGTCATCTACGCTGACATAGAGGTTCTCAATGCTTAGCATCTCGGCTCCCATGTCGGTCCCTACAATCACACCTTTATCAATGACTGTACGACATTGTGTTCCG
>CAXGTB010000052.1:0-8239 GCA_964012565.1 uncultured euryarchaeote
GTTCTCCACCACATTCTGAATTCTTGTTACCACCGTGGATTCTCTCTCCAGATGGACATAGTACGTGTAAATCTAAGTCGTTGTAATTGTCCCACATCAATGAAACTTGTACTTCTGAACTCTTTGCACCCTCTCTTTCCAAGCGCTTTTCCAATTCTATGTCCGCCTGTTCTGAAGCCATTTGTTCCTCAAGTGCATCAGATTCTTTTTGAGCTTCAATTTCGGTTTGTCTCTCTTCTTCAGCCTCTTCCAAATCACGCTGCCTTTCTGCTTCTCTCTCTGCTGCAAGGCGTTCTTCTTCGGCTTGACGTTCTGCTTCTCTCTCTGCTGCAAGCCTGCGTGCTTCTTCCAATTCCGCTTCTCTTGCTGCCTCGTACTCCTCTTTCTTGCGAGCTTCCTCGGCCTCAATCTCAGCTAGTCTGGCCTTTTCGTCTGCCAATAATTTAGCAGCGGCTTCTTCAGCCAATTTCTTACGAACTTCTTCTTCGGCGAGTGCTATTGCTTTCTCATCTCTTCGCCTAGCACTTAGATGGCGCTCGACCTCTGCTAGTTTTCGATCAAACTCATTGTGAGCCTGTGAAAAATCAGGGGTACCACGGCGAGTTAAATCTTGACGATGAATCGTCATTGACCGCGTATTTCTGTCATCATTACGTACTAACATGAACCAAATACCAAGGAGGAACGCTCCCCCGAGGATACCAATCATCAGCCAAGATGTGAAGTCCATTAGCCAAGCCTAAAACAAACTAAGTATTATTTCCATCGCCTATAATCATAAGAAAAAATCACCAAAAAAAAGATTTATTGTGAGAAATCCTTTACTTTGTCCACTAAATCAATGGCATGTTCAACACACTTACCAGATAATTTCTGTTAACAGCCTATTGCATATAGGCCCACAGTTGATATACTCTGTTTAAGAACACCATACCATGCGAGAAGTTCAACTTAAGTGGAATCCAGAGTCTGTCGTTAATTCAGATATTGGTCTTATTACCAAAGTTGCTTCTAAATTCGAAGTTGTAGCGCACTTGGAAGTCACAAAAATAGGTGTTAGACAATTAGTAAATATTTCATTCAAAGAAGACAAAGGATCTGAAGATCTCAACGAGGTCCCTTATCTTGAGGTAGAAGGGCCATTGAACCCTTATCCAATACCTGGAAAGGGTGAGACTGGTTATGTGGTTGTATGGAATAAGCATCCACTTTCTGTTGCTGCAATTAATTTTGACAGCTTACACGTAATCCCTCCGTACCTAATTGGTGAAGAGGGTGTTCAAATCACAATAAGAGGCCTTCCTGAGGGGGTTAGTGGCTTTCTGAAAGCAGCTAGAGCATTGCTACCCCCTGACAATGTAAATGTCGTGGATATCGCTGAAATAGAGGATAGTATAATGAAAATACTTACTCCTAAGCAACTGGAAGTTGCTGTTTTCGCTGTACAATCTGGATACTACAAAAACCCACGACAGATAAGCAAAAAAGAACTTTCTGAACTTACTGAAATTCCACGATCTACATTGCAGGAGCACTTATCCAAAGCAGAAGCAGCATTGGTTGAATGGGCCGTAAACACTCATCTGTCAAAATGAGAAAGCCTTGTATTCACCCACCTTATCCCTGTGTACATGAGCGAGATGGACACACTGCTTCCCGGCGGAAAAGGAGTGTGGATACCAATTGACCACGGAGTTTCTGATTTTCCTGTAAAGGGGTTGGAAAACTTAGATCAAATTATCGAACAAATATCTCATGCTGATGCAATTGTTGCCCAAAAAGGAGTTGTTTCCCACTACTCTTCAAGTGGGGCGAATTTTGTAGCACACCTTTCAGTATCGACTCGTCATGCTGGTAAAAGAAGCAGTGACAAAATGCTAGTTGGTAGTGTGGAAGAGGCTTTGTCAAGAGGTGCAAAGGGAGTTAGTGTTCAAGTCAATATGGGTAGCCCCGCAGAACCAGAAATGATTGAGAGATTAGGTCTGATTACACAGGATTCTCATTATCTGGATTGTCCAGTACTCGGTATGATTTATCCTCGTGGTAAATATCTGAATGTCATGGAGGAAGATGATACAGATGGAGCAGCCCATGCTGCTAGATTAGCGTTTGAATTAGGATGCCAGGTTGTAAAAACAAAATGGACTGGTTCGATTGAATCCTTCAAAAAAGTCACCTCTGCTGTTCCAATCCCTGTTCTAATCGCAGGCGGCCCTGCCGGCTCTAGTACCAAAGAAATACTAACCATTGTTGAACAAGCAATGCAAGCTGGAGCAGGAGGCGTGTGTATGGGAAGGCAAGTTTTCTCTCACTCAAATCCAAAGGGTATGGTCTCAGCACTCAAGGCTATCATTCATGATAGGGCAAACGTAGAACAGGCCATGCAGGAATTTGGGCTGTGATATAAATGCAAATCTGGCTCGAGGATGGAGAACGCCAACATGGTGTAGATCTTGTTCGGGGTGAAGATTTAGAAATTGATGGTGATGCACTATACGTCAATGGAAAACAAGTAGGTCGAAAGGTCGACGTCAGTAATTCAGAGGGACAAGCCAAGGCAAGAGCAATGGCGGGCAGTGTAGAATGGGTTCTGCTCGACTTAGGAGAATGGAAAATGATTCCAATCGAAAATATCATCGCTGCATGTGACGGTGGACCAACAAAAGTAGCAGCACGTATTTCTTCTGCTGAACAAGTACTTGGGGCAGCTTTTGCATTACAAATAGGAGTTGATGCATTATTGGTTGACAAAAAAACCCTACCAACCGCCCTAATCGCAAAATCACAAAGAGGAGAACCTGTATCAAAACCGATTGAAAGAAAATCATCAACAAACTATGATTTGTCCTTTGTAGAAGTCACAGAAGTAAAGGAAGGAGGGGTAGGAGACAGAGTATGTGTTGATCTAACAACCATGCTCGACTCGGGAGAAGGTATGCTTGTCGGCTCTAGTTCTGGTTCAATGGTTCTAGTCCATGGAGAAACTGTAGAATCCGAATTCGTACCTACACGCCCATTTAGGGTAAATGCTGGTGCATTACACTCCTACATCATGATGGCAGATGGTTCCACGTCATATCTTAGCGAACTGAAAATGGGAGATAGAGTACTTGTAATTTCTAGCGATTCCTCTAGCCGCCCAGCAGTAGTGGGAAGGGTAAAAATTGAGAGTAGGCCATTTATTTTATTCAAATGGAAAGATGAAAAGCATAATGAATCAGGAGCACTCCTGCAACAAGCAGAGACAGTGAGGCTCATTTCAGATTCTGGATTAATTTCGATAACAGGGCTGAAACCTGGTATGAAATTACTTGGATGGTCTGGAGGGTCTGGACGACACGTCGGACAAGAAATTAGTGCAACAGTCAAAGAGAAATGAGGCGGTTTAATGGCAGTTCTAGGATTAGGTACATCAAATGGAGGATGTAGCCTGCTTCATGCTGCTGGTCTTGGTTACGGAGCATCATTAGCGCTGGATTTACCTGTTAAAGTACGATTATTGGATAAGCAGCCAAAAAGAGAATTATTGGACCCTGATGATCTGTTGGGAAATGTGATGACTGTTTGGTCAAATGCAGGATACACTGTCCCTGAAGGTGACTTATTCTGGTCTGTAAATTCTAAAATCCCTCCAAGACAAGGACTAAAATCGAGTTCTGCCGTATCTGTAGCTGCAATTAAGGCTCTATGTGAAGCGAATGAAATTCAACTAGATAATGCTCAAATTGTAGATTTAGCGGCAGCGGCACAACTTGCTGCAGGTGTATCAATCACTGGAAGTTATGACGATTCATGGGCTGCATTAGAGGGAGGTTGGAAATTGGTAGATGTCAATGCTGAAGATGCACGTACTGGTTTACTTCTAGAATCTCCCGGACCTTCCGCAGATGATTGGAATGTGATTATCGTTTGTCGCGGCGATAGAGAAATTAGACCAGAACTAGAAAATTTCGCATTTCACCAACAAGCCTTTGCTCAAGCATTGAACGCTTTACAGGAAGGAAATGATTTGGTTGCCTTGACGTGGAACGGACGTGGTGTAGTAGGAGCATTGAATGACCCAGCCGGCCGGAAAATGACTAATGACGCATTTGTTAATGGTGCAAGAGCCGCTGGAATTAGTGGCTCTGGCTCTGCAATCGTAATTTTTGTTCCTTCTGTCAGTATACAAAGCATTGAGAGAATTAAGAAGTGGTATAGCAAATTCGATAGCGTTGAATTAATTGAAACCAAGGTCATCAATGCAGATTTCTCCTCTATGGACGAATAATCATATTCTTGAATGAGAGGCATGTCGCTACCCCTGAATCTCATGCGCATGAGTTTGGGCGAGAACATCACAGTAACTCTCTTTGGAGAGTCTCATGGCCCCGCTGTAGGCGCTCTTATAGAAGGAATGCCGCCAAATATTGAGATTGATCCTGATCAATTAATTTCTGATATGGTTGCAAGAAGGCCAGGCTCTGGTCTTGCTAGCAAACGAAAAGAAACCGATGAAGTAGAGATAATGTCAGGAGTTAATTCTGGCAAGAGCACTGGTATGCCAATTTTACTGCTTATACGGAACAGAGATGTAAGATCCAAAGATTACTCGTTCCTGCCATACCAACCCCGACCAGGACATGTAGATCATCCAATTAATATCAAGACTGAAGGAGCTGCTGATCTGAGAGGAGGTGGTTCATTTTCTGCTAGATTGACTGCAGGATTGGTCGCTGCCGCTTCCATTTCGCGTAATATTATTCCAGATGAATGGAAAATTGAAGCTACTGTTGGCGCTTTGGGAGGATTAGAAGGAGAGGATGGAATTGCTCTTGCCGAACAAGCGAGAAAAGAAGGTGACTCATTGGGTAGTAGAGTTGACTTGGTTATTTCTGGACTTCCTGTTGGATTTGGAGAGCCATGGTTCGAGGGAATAGAACCGGCTCTTGCAAGAGCATTGATGGCAATCCCTGCTGCGAGAGCGGTTGAATTTGGAAGAGGTGTAAATGCTGGATTGATGAGAGGTAGCCGGCATAACGACTCATGGAAAGAAGACATGTCATTATCTGAAGGAGCAGATGGAGCATTGGGCGGCATGGCAAGTGGTGCACCTATCCATGTTAGAGTCACATTCAAGCCACCCAGTGGCATTTCTAAACCTCAAGAAACTTTCAATCAAGTAACAGGAATGATGGAAGAATTAGCGATAAAAGGAAGACATGACCCAGTGATAGGCCCTAGGGCTCGACCTGTTGTCGAAGCTGTTGCAAGGTTAGTAATTGCAGATCTCGGAATACAAGGTGGTTACATTGATGGATGACATTATTGTGCACAAATTCGGAGGATCATGTCTTAGAGACGGCAATGATATCGACAGGATTGGAGATATAATTCGTAATTCTGAAGGAACACCAATTATCGTTGTATCCGCTCTTTGGGGAATGACTGACAGATTAATTCGTGCATCCAGAGAACCAAGATATGCTGGACGTCTAGTTCAGGACCTTATTTATCAGCACCTTAGATTTGCACCGGGGTTGGATAAAGGAGAGTTTGGTGAACTATTTGCGAAAGTTATCCAAGGAATTTCGAATGAATTAATCAAATATTCTAGTGGTGAAGAATCATTACGCTCGGAAAATCTAATCCTAGCGGCAGGCGAGAGACTGAGTGCCCTTGCAGTTGCTCATAGATTACGGTCCTATGGTTTGAAAGACGCACATCCGGTTGGAGCAGAAGACATCGGTTTGAAACTGAAAGGGATTGGTAGAGCTAAAGAAATTGACATAATCGCTTCAATGGCAAACCTAGACCGAGACATATTAGTTGGAATACCGATTCTAACAGGATGGTTTGGTGAAGGTGATGATGGTGATATTGCATTACTAACTCGAGGAGGTTCCGATCATTCTGCTGCAGCATTTGCCAGATTGATGAATGCATCAAAACTGGTTCTTTGGAAAGATGTTGATGGCATTAAACGACTCAACCCTCGTTGGGGAATTGATACTCCAGCAATTCCATATTTGGGATATGGACAAGCTGCTGAACTATCTATGCATGGAACTCCTGTGATTCATCCTGCAACAGTTCTTCCACTTGTCGATGAAGGAATCCCAATAGAAATCAAAAATTTCCATAACCCTAATCGTATAGCTCCTACAACTATCGGGCCAGATATCGATAGCGATGAAATCTTAGCAATTGGTTGTCAACCAGGAGTTGCTGTTATCACCGATGATAAACCATTGAGCAGTGATTTGTTATCTAAAATTGAGAGCCTTGGTATTTCACCATGGCTGATGAATTCAACTCCTGAGGGTATGAGGTTGATTATCCCGAAGCATGACCTTCCATCAATAGAAGCATATGTTTCTGGGAAAATTGAAATTAAAACTGCAATCTTTTCAATAATTGGAAATGCAGATATTCCAATAGAGCATGAATTGTTATCAAAAAACGAATATGGAAAAAGGTTGATTGTGGAAACAAACGACCTAAATGGAGTGATTCGAGAATTATATCAGTCCTTATTCTCACGCCAAGACTGTAAGTGAGTCGGTAGGTCTAGTGCGAATAATATTCCTACGACTACGAATACGAATAGAGTCCCTAAGGCTACTCCATAAACTGATATCAGTTCAACTGATTCTTCCATTCTATTAGCGGTTTGTTCTGAAAACAGAGATACGAATGCGGGTAAGATTGTGTTGACTGACAACACAAGCATTGCAAGGCCACCAGCAACTATTGGATTAATTACTAGTGAACGATGATATTTACCGATGATTTTCTTTACGTTCATAACGTAGACTTCACGGGTTCTAATCGATGTATCAAGCATACTAAATCGTATAACTCCATTTGATAGTTCAAAGTACATTACTAGAAGAACTGCATATATTACTACTAGAACTGTTAGAAGGAATTGGCTGTCACCAAATCCGAATATATCCTGTGATAGAGAAACTTTGGAAGAAGCAAATCGCATAACTGCAAGTATGAAAAGGACATAAGAAGTTAGCAAAAACCTTGCATCCCTAGACATTGTACCCCAGAATCCTGTACCGATTGCACCTGCTACAACCATCAGTTGTAGAATATTAGCAGCGGTAAGTGATCCTGTTATTGCGAACCATAGTGTTCCAACAGCTGGAGTAACAATGTAAGTTAGTATACCCAAGGCAATTAGGACACCATAGCATCCAAGTTGTAGATTTTGAACCATCTTGTCCGCTGGTAAGAACTTCATTTTTGGAACTAAAGGACCTCCCAGAAGGCTCTCGACGAAAGATGGAATTTCGACAGTTGGAATTGCGTCTTTTGGGATTTCTCCTGTAGAATTAGCAGTACCTGCTAGTTTCTTTCTTGAAGGAGCGGAAGATCTTACTGTCTTACCGTCGTATAGGTGTGCGGTATCTCCTGATTTTGTAGCCATTCATCTCCCTCCTCAGAATCCTCTTGCACCCGCAAGTGCTGTTGATAGTAGCATATCAGGCTCCCAATCCATGATGTTCACACCTAAACCTCTCAATTCACTAATTAGAACATCTCTTTCGGTTTTCAGAACTTCATATCCAGTTCTGTCTAATCTCTTAGCATCGAACTCGAATTCAAGACTTGATGGTGAAAGTACAGTGACATCGAAATCTCTAGCTCTAAAGTCACGTAGTGCATTGATGATAGTCGGATCGTCCTCAAGATTGGATAGAACGATAATAGGGCTACCTTTGTTGATGTGAGGCATAATTCGGTTAACTACAACTTGAAGTGGAATATTTCCTTTGGCCATTGCGCCTGCAAGTTTTGTCAGAATAACATACAGTTGCTTCTTTCCAGTATCTCTATCCACACTTACAACTTCATCGCCGTAGGTAATCAAACCTACAGAATCACGCCTTCCTAGGAAATACTTGGCAAGACTTGCAGCAGCTCTTGTTGAGTAAACTAGAGCATTCCTAGAAACTGGACCAGTCTCTGAAACTGCTCTTGAATCAACAATTAGAATTATGTCGCTAACAGCATCTCTCTCACGTTCGTTTACCATCAACTTACCACTTCTAGCATAAGCAGACCAGTTAATTGCACGGAAGGAATCTCCTTCGAAGTATTCTCTGAGAGAATAGAATTCTGAACCAGGTCCTGGTTGACGAATATTTACCGCACCTGTGAAAATCTTTGGAACACGGGACTTGACGAATGTTTCTTTCAGGTCTTCCATCTTCGGGAACACAAGGAAGTCATTGTAGACATGCAG
>CAXGTB010000053.1:0-8118 GCA_964012565.1 uncultured euryarchaeote
CTGAATTCAGCCGAATCATGAGGGGCTCCTTTGGCCATTCCGTTTATCCATTCGTGTGGACGAACTAAACCAGATTCCGGATTAATGAAATCCAACCCGTTTGCGAATCCAAGTCCACAAATAACGAAGACAAAAATTCCAATCATTTGCAGTACAGGATGTCCATCGTTGCTCTTTATTTCAAAAGCAGTTCCGCTAGACTGGAAGACTGGCTCTTCTTCGGGAAGAGCCGGTACATCGTCTAAAAGGTCGGACATGTACACTCCTAAGCGCTGGACCTACTTGATTGAAATGCGTCCGTTTGATTTTGAAATTAGTTTTTCTAACTCTGCGTGACCACACCACAAAGTCATTTCCAAGCCCGTTTTATTCGTTACAATTCCTAAATCATATATCTGGCTAACATAAGCCTCAGCATCACGTTCCCCATCTCTTGCTTCAGAAATATGCAAAGTTTTCTGTGGACCGTAAAGAGAATGCATAATCGCCTCTCTAAGCTCCTCAATACCATCGCCATTGTGAGAAGAAATTACCAATGGGTCCGCCAGCCCCATGGAGGAAACTACTTCCTTTACAGCCTCAATATCTCCTCCTAGATCACTTTTCGTTAACACAACTTTGAGGTTGAGAGCATAATCTTCGCTTCTGTCCAAAACCTCTCTACGCGTAGTTGACAATTTCCTTTTGAATTCGACAACTTCATCGCTACTATCTACGACTAGTAGTAACAAATCACATTTCAGCGACTCGTCTAGAGTTGCATGAAAAGCATCTAACAAATCAGATGGCAACTCGTCTATGAAACCGATTGTGTCTACAAGCAATATTCTAGGACTCATTTCCATCCTGCCGACTGTTGTTTCCAATGTTGAAAATAACTTGTCCTCTACCAAAACCTGCTTGCCAGATAATGCGAGGAACAAGGAAGATTTACCCGCATTTGTGTAACCTGCAAGGCCAACGGTTCTAGCGCCACCTCTAGCCCTTTGCCGTCTTCTTTCACTACGTGATAGTGCGTGTTTTCTTTGCTTCTTTCTCAATTGGGCGAGTTCTCTTGACACTGTGTCAAGAACGCCGCGAATTGCTTGTTGACCGCCTCCACCAAAACCAGCTCTCTCCCCAGTTGTTTGTTGGTTGACCAACTCTCTCAAAACGCTGCGGTCAGCCAGCAATTGGGCGATTCTAACCTGAGTTCTAGCCTCTACACTTCCTGCATGAGAAATGAATAGTGAAAGCAGTAGTCTAACTCTATCCCATACTTCAACTTGCACAGATTCGTGAATGTTTACCAATTGTCTCGGTGATGCGTTTGAGTGGATAATCACCAAATCTACGCCATGCCAAGGATGTCCTTCGACAGCGCTAGAAATTTCGTCTGCAACATCTTGCAGTCGGCCCTTTCCAAAATACGTCCGGGGGTCGTCATTTCCTTTTTGGAACTGTACGTCAAGGATATCAATGCCCATAGTTTCTGCTAACGCGATCAACTCTCTAGGATCTCCTTCTCTGTGAAGGAGAACTGCTTTTCTTCCTTCATGATTGGTTCTAGCCTCGCCTAAGGCTACGCCACCCGTTCCTGCAAGAACTTGGATTGGCTCATCCATGAACTCCTGAAGAGATATTACTCAAAGAACCATTGTAAAATCGCAAATCTCATTGGGGTGATGCCTTAGTTGAGGGCATGGGCGAGAACTACTCAACTAGTCTTGAGTGGAGAGGTACCATGGAAATTGGTAAGCGGTTGTCCTTGCTAGTTCCTGAAGGGTTTCATTATGAGTTGTTGGACGAGGAAGAAGGGTGCAAGCTTTCTATTGAAGTACAAGCCAACAGCTTAGAAGAATTAAGAGAGATTGTTGATGATTTATTGACATTGTTTTCTGATAATGATCAATGAAGATCCAATATCACTGGCGCATGGTCGCTTACTTCTAATCCCGCCTGTCTATCGATTTCAACTGAAATGAAGCGCTCTTTAGCTGCTTTATTTCCTAAGATGTAGTCGATTCGCCACCCTCTATCCTTAGCTCGTGCCTGGCCTCGATTTGACCACCATGAGTAAATTTTGGCGTCCGGACCAACATGCTCTCTAAACAAATCGTGCCACCCATCACCTAGCAAATCGCTAAACCATTCTCTTTCATGTGGTAAAAACCCGCTCGATTTGGCGTTCCCTTTCGCATTCCAAATATCATTTTCAGTATGTGCAATGTTGAGGTCGCCCGCTACAATTACGGGTTTATCTGAATCAAACATGGGATTAATGAAATCTCTCCATTGTGACATCCAGGTTTCTTTGTATTGTTGCCTCTCCTCTTTGGATGAACCGCTTGGAAGGTAGGTATTGACTAGAGTAATATCGCCATGCTGGGTTACGAGTACTCTGCCCTCTGAATCATCAGGATCAAGACTGCCTTTCATGCCCCTGCCAACTTCTTTCATATCTACTCGAGAAATTGTGGATACTCCTGAATAACCTTTCTTTTGTGCGGGATGTAAAATCATCTCGCTACCCTTTGGAGGCTCCCATTTTGGTGGCAATTGTTCAGGTAGACAGCGTACTTCTTGCAACATCCAAATGTCCGCATCAATCTTGTCAACAAACTTGTCAAGTCCCTTTCGAATTGCCGCCCTGATTCCGTTCACATTCCAAGTTACTATCCGCATGTTGAACTCTCTAACTAGACGGTGCTTCAAATGACCCCATCAGAAAGGTGGCCTCTCGAGTCGGTCAGTGTGATGGATTTATTTCCGCGTTTTGTAATAACATGTGACCTCCATCCCGACACTCTCTCATCCAACAATTCCTCTATTGCAGAGACGCCTCCTGAAATTGCTATACATGAAAGGTGGCTCATCCCAGGTGCCTTTTTTGAGTGAATTTCTGCTAAGTCCAATATTGCCACATTGTCTTTAATGATTCCATGTAGACCGTTGAGGGGTTTGTTATCTAACACTACATCAAGAGTTGCAACTTTTACTGGATCTCCGATTGGTGCTCCATCACACATCCGAATTTCGTCCGCTTCGATTTTCAAGCCCTTGGAAGTAATTACTCCTCCTTCGTATCTATCGGTTATTTTCATCCCTGTCTGAATAGGCACACCAACCTCTTCCAAAGTTGATGCTAGTCGCCCTATCAATCCCGACCATCCTTCACCAACAACACACAGTCGGCCTTTCATCAAAGCTCGCCGTCTTTCGGGTATATCTTGACCCCAACCAGATATCAAGCGCATTGCATTCTCCCTTACAGGATCATTTCCCATTTTCAGATTGAGCATTTCCTTAGGGTTATTCAATGGAAGTAACATTCCGTGCCCGATTATCCTGACCTTGTTTGGCCTTAATGGCCTAAGAGACGGTTTGACTTTGCTAACTTTTTTGACCATTTTATGGAATTCTCCTCCCTTTAGCAGGAGGTGTGGCCCATGTTCTAATTGATGTCCAAATGATTCTTCACTAGTCCCTCTGCCGCCGATTCTTTTTCGTTTTTCAACAATAAAAACCTGATTTTTGGCGATGTGTTCTCGAGCAGCAGTCACAAGACCATGGATGCCAGCACCCACCACTAAGACTCGCTTCATGTACATCCCACAAGGTGCATAACCATCAAATCCTCGCACCCATAGCGGAAAATATGCCCGACAATCCTCCACCCCCTCATGATAGGGGCAAAGAGTTGTGGAGTGCATCGGAAGGGGCTAGCAGAATGCTAATCTCCAGCATAGACAGATGGACTAGTGCATTGCTGGCTGATGATGGAGTGGATATGCCATTCATGGGCGGCAATCACAATGTAGAAGCCAAAATAATCGCCAAGAGTAGTGGAATCCTTGCTGGTTGTGCCGCTGTAGATCACATGTTGCAAATATGGGCAGGTAGTTTACAGATATCATGGAGTCATGGCGAAGGCAGAAGCATAAGCAGTGGCGATGAAATCGCCACCTTGTTTGGCGATAAAGATGCGATTCTATCCCTTGAAAGAACTATATTGAATATTCTTGGCCAATTGTCTGGTATTGCAACGGAAGCAAAAAAATGGTCTTCTAAGGCTCCCCGCCAAATCGCGTGTACTCGTAAGACAATTTGGGGCCTTCTGGACAAATGGGCTGTGCACCTCGGAGGAGGCCTAACTCACCGCTTAACAAAACAAGATGCTAAAATGATTAAAGAAAACGATTTAGCAGTCATGTATCCTGAACTCGAAAGTAATGGGGCAAGAATTTCAAAATTCTTGAATGATGTAAATCCAGAAGAATGTGGTGCATTCATAGAAGTAGAAGTGCGCGAAGAGAAAGAAGCCATTATGGCAGCCTTCACATGGTCGGAGAAGAGAATGATTAGCGGCTGTGACAGGTTAGTCATTATGCTTGATAATTTTGAGCCAGAAAGATGCAAATCCGTCGCCGATGAATTATCAGAAATGGGGCTTCGAGAACATGTTGTTTTGGAAGCTAGTGGAGGAATTCTACTTGAAAACCTCGAGGATTGGCGTGAGTGCGGGCTTGATGTGCTCTCAACAAGCACAATCAATCGCGGAACGATGCCGTTAGATTTGTCAATGTTAATGGAAGAAGACTGAGGAATTAGTATGAACAATGAAGAAAATTTAGTAGATGAATCGCATCCAAGATATCAATCTTTGATGATTAGAAAGAAAGTCGCCGATGCTGGTGTAAAAGGAATGCTAGCAGATTCTGCAATGATTGCTCACGGGAGAGGAGAAGCTTTCGATTATTTACTAGGGGAGCGAACAATTCCTTCTGCACTTGAAGCAACTAAAGAAGCAGCCGCTAGATTAGTTAGAGCTAGGAAGCCTGTCTTGTCTTTGAATGGAAATGCAATCGCCCTTGCTGGACAGGAATTCCTTACTATTGCCAGCCAATTAGACTGCCCTATTGAGATTAACATTTTTTATCGGACCCCAGAAAGAATGGGTGCACTACTTGGACATCTCAAAATGCTAAACACCAAATTAGGACTAGATGTTGAAATTTTGGGCGGTGTACCTGATGCCCGAATTCCTGGACTAGAGGGGCCAAGAGGGGCTTGCCAAAGCAATGGTATCTTCGAAGCGGATACTATTCTAGTGCCTCTAGAAGATGGAGACAGATGTGAAGCGCTCGTTGCAATGGGCAAAGAAGTGCTCGTAATCGATCTGAACCCACTATCTCGTTCATCTGGGAGAGGGACTGTTACTATAGTTGACGAGGTGACCAGGGTTGCTACAAATATGATTCAGATAATTCCTCAGAGGCCACAGGTAACTGAGTGGAACAATAATCATGTTCTACAAGCCGCTCTAAATCATATTTCGACTAAAATCACAAATAGATTTCAGTGATTCAAAGATTTGTCAATTTAGCAGATAAAATACTGCTTATTGATTCGCCAACTTGGCTGCAAGTCGCTTTTCCACCTAAGTCATAGGTCAATAATTTACCACCGCGTAAGTGTTCTGCAACACTCTCATCGATTAAATTGGCAATTTGCACTAATTCTTCTTCACCATTCTTTCTACCCAGCCAGTCTAGCATCATTTGGATTGAATTAATACTCGCAATAGGATTGACTTTGTTCTGACCCGCGTGCTTCGGAGCGCTGCCGTGAACTGGTTCGAAGAAAGCATTGTGATCGCCCACATTACCAGAGGCAGCCATTCCCATTCCGCCTTGTAAAACGGCTCCGAGGTCAGTCGCTATATCTCCAAACATATTCGATAGTACGACAACATCATAGTACTCTGGTGTTCTTGTAAGCCATTGCATAAATGCATCGATATAACCGTGATCAGTACCTATCGAAGGATAAGAAGTTGCCACTTCATCAAAGACTCTTCGGAATAATTGACAGCCCCTGGTAACATTGCTCTTATCGATACACGAAACTCTCTTTTCTCCGTCTTCGGGAGCGCCATTACGAGCTTCGGCGATTTCGAACCCCATTCTAACCAATCGCTCAGTGCCCTTTACTGAAATCGGCCTAGGGTCGTACGCAACTTCTCCTTCTAAACCCGGAAATGTCATTTCTGGAGGAACGTATTCTTCGCGACCTAATGCCCTATCAGCACTACGGCGAAGTAATGAATGATACAATCCTTCAGTGTTTTCTCTTAGAACTGTCATATCTACCATTCCTGGCTCCCAGATCTGCGTAAATTTACCGTGGACTTTGTGTGGGACTCCTTCGTAAAGCTTGATTGGTCTGACATTAGCGTACAGATCTAGTCCTGCGCGCATTCCGAGAATTACCGAGCCTCCGGCTAAATCTCCATTTGGAAGTCGAGCGCCGGGATAACCAATTGCTCCTAAGAATATTGCATCGGCTTCATCTCGGCAGAATTCGAATGACCCCTCTGCCCATTCCTCGCCTGTTTCTTTGTAGTTTTGACCGCCGCAAGGAATTGTAACTTGTTCAAAGCCGTGATTCGTGTGGGCTTGAATCGTGTCCAGAATCCGCTTAGCTTCCTCTGCTACTTCTCTACCTACTCCGTCCCCGGGCAAGATTGCGATGCGGTGGTCGCTCATACCCTCGGCAAAAGGCGCACCTACATGAACGCGTCCCAAGGGTAATCTGGACAAATGGAAAGGGTTGTGTCCACTGGGGGGACAAATAACAATCGACAAGCGCGCAGTGTTTCAATACTCCAATCGAAGTACACCTCTGTAACCATACTGTACCTTTATGGAGCGCCATGACACCGGTTTCTAGCATGGCTGAGGACAATCGCGATAAATCTGAAGGTAGCTTGCGAGTCGACCAGATGCCAACTGCTGTAAAACGTCTTGTTGATGCAATGATTGGAATTGAGCCGAATTTCCAAATTGAAGAGTGGTTGATAAGAAAAGCAAATGAAGATTTGGCTCTTTTAGAAACAGATATTGAAAGAGAAAGATTGCAGTTAGAACAACGTATTCATCGCCTAGAATCAATTGCCAAACGTCTTGCTCCGGAAGATATGCGAGAGGTTCCTGAAGGGCAGACTAACTTGTTCGATTGTTTCGACATCCCACTTCCACTAAGACACTTGACAAATCGAATTGAAGAAATTGTTGACGAAGAGCCACACCCGGCTGGTACTTTCATCAACCTATTATCTGATGATGAGTGTGATGATCCATTACTTGCGGTTACTGCTCAGATGATGTTGATTATTGCACAAGAAAAGGTTGGGAGGGGGGCAGATTGGATTAGCCTGAATGACCTCTTTTCCCCCCTAGTTAAGAATGGAATTTCATCAGACGAATGCAACGAGGCTTTGGATCATTTGTTAACCAAAGGTCAAATTCACGAAATAGACGATGATTGTTTTATTCCTGATGAATGAACACGGGAGCCCGTGGACTCCCTACTACGGTTCAATATATGCCGGAGTCGTAATTAATATTGATGGGCCTAATAAGATCTACAATTATCGGAATCTGTTCATGGTGGGTGCTGTTTCTGTTAGAAGTAAAACCACATGTTGCAATTGGCGTGGGCATTTTTTCTGCTTTCATTACAGAATCGATGATTCAGGCAAACGCCAAGAGTCATCTTCGGCATAAAGCAACTGCACTACAATCCGAATTAAACATTGCAATACACCAGATTTGCGACATGAAAAGGGCATTGGATCTTACTACCAAGGACCTAAGAGAGGCCCTAGATGAGTTACACCGTAGAGATGCTATAGGCAGTCCTGCAGCACGAGAATTGTTAGCGAGACAAGAAGAAGCTGTCGAGGCTCAAAGAACGGCACTAGAGGTTTCATCGGATAGGTCATTTGAAACTCTAGAATCTCTTGAAAGAATGATTATCTCCCAGGGAGAACAAACTGCCAGAGTCCAAGAGGTTCTATCAATGGTTCTGAAGCAACTTGCTCTGGAGCCACGGCAACACATCAGTATGCGCGATTCAGTACTCACGCAGGAGAATCATTCAACACCTGCAATGACAGAGGACCTCATATCCCTGATGGGATGAGTGGTTGAAATGCACGGGTCAATGCGCGAATTGATGCGCCTGAAATTACGTTCACGCATTTATTCTCCATTCTTGGGAATAGGGATTATTGCGGTTGCTTTTGGAATTGTAATGGGGCTTCGGATAAAAGACCCTCTCGTGTTAGGGATTCAC
>CAXGTB010000054.1:0-8065 GCA_964012565.1 uncultured euryarchaeote
AACCAATATCAAGTCTGAATTCATCAATGTGGTTCTGGAAATTCATTTCATCTTCGATGACAAATGCATGAGGGCTTAGACCGTTGTAGTCGCTTAACGGATTCCAACTCCATTCTGCAACAAATGAGAGGTCATCGTTTCCATCTATGTTAGAATTTCTAAACCAAAACTCTGTTCCTGCATATTCATTGCCACCATTCCAGTCCTCTAATGTCTCTGAAATGATGAAGTTAAGATATTCATCATCCATCATAACGTAAGTCAAATTGGTAGTTGTTTCACAAGAGTTTGTGGTCTCGATGTAAACTGCAATCGTGCTCCATCCAAGATCAGCGCAAACTAGGTGAGTCCCAGAATCGATATCAGGTTGGTCTCCTTCATCAGCACCGTCTGTACAATCGCTGACCCCGTCATTTATTGCCTCAAAACTCAAACTCGTGCTTCCTTCATCACAATAAAATGTTGAGATGTGATCAGAAACATTTAGAGATGCCGTGATTAGTTTGTATCCTTCAATTCTCAATGTGTGGAAATCAGGGTAAGATGAAGTCCATCCGCCACTTCTTCGGTTTGTACTGAAACCAGTTTCCCACAAGTAGTCCGAATTTTCATCATCGGTATCAAAAGTATGAACGAAATCGCTATTCGACTGAATACCTATGCACCAATCTGGGAATGCTTCTGAGCCACCAGATTCTATTGTGGAATTAATTTCATCTTCTGCGATTTGTTGGTCTGCGGGAATGTTGTAGGAAAGAGTGCAGTTCCAGAAATAATCCCTAGCTTCATAGTAACTTTCTACAAGTAAAGGTGATGCAGCAGGAGGATAATCTTCAGATACTACAACGTTGATGTAACTATCATCATAAATTGTAGTGGTCGAGATTGTATCTTCAAATTCCATACCCAGACCTTCTGAGTCAATAGCCTCCACAATGTAGTGCACCAATTTCATTTCAGCATCTAATTGAAGTTTGATAGTTTCCTCTTCGCCTGTTGCCACTAGCGTTTGATAACCATCGCCAACTTCCATCGACCAATCTAGGGCAGCAAATTCTATGGCGCTGAGAAACATTCTCTTTTGCCTGCCTTCTGCAAGGATTTCATCAATTTCTTCTTGAGTAACACCCTCATCTGTCCCATCTTCGCAATGCTCAAGTCCATCATTCACCCAATCTATTGGAATGTCGTATTCTCCATCATCACATGTAAAGTAAGGTTCCATGGAAATGTCACCGCCACTTCCTTTCTTTATTGCAATGTTGAGTAGATTATTTGGATCTCCAATTTCATCGTTAACTATGTACCATTCATCTTCTGAATAGACATTGATTATGTCTCCTTTTTGCTTTACTTTGTAATCTCCAAATGTCATTCCATTCATCTTGTAGCCATATTCATAACTCATCGATTGATCTTCAGCATTAAACTTTTCAGAGGTTGTAATTACAGTCGTGGTTGTATCTCCATCCGAGGTTACTTCAGTCTCCGCTACAGTTATTTGCCCATATGTCTCTCCATTGGACCTTTTTTGATCAAATTCTAACATCTGTTGTAATCCAGCAGCCTCTAGTTCACTCAATTCTGCAGGCATTACACATGAACCGTCATCTTCATCTGCTCCCGAATCATAATTGATGGCATCAGAATCAGTACAACCTGATGATGGATCATCCTCGCCACCTAAGCATCCTGCTAAAGACATGGTTGCTAGCAGAATCGACAACAATAGAGCATTTACTTGTTTCATGTCAGGCCCACAGCGCCTAGGTTATTGAATTTGGCAGATGATTTGATAAACCAAATACAGAATTTTTAACTCTAGAAATTAACAAATTCATCCGTGGCATTCAAGCACAATGCCTTACAGGCACCTCTATGGCGAAGGAGTTCTGGATTGGAGATGTCCAGGCGGGCGCACATGATGGTGCCGAAGTTGAATTGAAAGGTTGGATTAAGAGATCTCGTGGATCAAACAAAATCCGTTTCGTCGTACTGAGAGACTCAACTGGAACGATTCAATGCGTCGCAAAAAGAGATGCAATAGGTGATGATTCCTTTGAATCCTTGAAAGGCGCACTGATTGAAACATCTCTAATCTTGAAAGGAATTGTCAATGCCGATGAAAGGGCACCTGGCGGGCACGAATTGATAGTCAATAGCGCTGAAGTCATTGGTGCAGTTCGCCCCGAAACACCTTTCCCGATAACTGAATCTGCTATGGAAGCAGCTGATGGTGGCGAGACTGAATTCCTTCTAGACAACCGACACTTGTACCTGCGTACTGGAAGAATGACGGACATGTTGAAAATTCGCTCTAGTGTTTTTGGTGCAATTCATTCTTATTTCCGTGGTGCAGACTTCACTGAATACCAAGCTCCCAACTTCGTAGCGGGAGCGGTTGAAGGTGGCTCCACATTGTTTGAAGTCCCATATTTCCAAAATGAAGCAAATCCAGACAGGAAAGTATACCTTACTCAATCATGGCAACTTTACGCAGAGGCGGCAATGCCTGCACTGGAAAGACTGTACACAATGGCACCATCCTTCAGGGCTGAAAAAAGCAGAACTCGCAGACACCTAACTGAATTCTGGCATGCAGAAATGGAAGTTGCCTGGGCCTCAAATGCAGAAATAATGTCTCACGGAGAAGGTCTGGTCAGACATATTGCAAAGACTGTACTCGAAGAGCGTGAAACAGAACTAACGAATATTGACAGGGATCTAGACCTGCTTGCAAGATATGCAGACAACCCATATCCAAGAATGCGATATGACGAGGCAGTAGAAACACTCCAAGGAATGAATGTTGAAATCGAGTGGGGGCAAGATTTGGATTACTCCAAAGAGAAAGTGCTGACCCAAGACTTCGATGTCCCACACTTCCTTACCCACTACCCAAAGATTGCCAAACCATTCTACCACCGAGTTGACCCTGATGATGGAAATTATGTTCTATGCCACGACTTGTTAGCACCGGAGGGATATGGCGAGATTATTGGCGGTGGAGAGAGAACTTGGTCCGAAGAAGAGATTCTTGCAAGAATCGATGAGGAAGGCGTTCCCCGTGAACCATATCAATTCTACATTGATACACGTACTTACGGAGGAGTTCCTCACGGAGGATTTGGCTTAGGAGTCGACAGAGTTTGTTCTTGGTTGTCTGGAGCTGACCACATCAGAGAAGTCATTCCATTCCCTAGGGATTCAAGAAGAGTTACCCCTTGATTTGGTTCTTTATTGCTTCAAGAACGTCGAGCAAATTACGGCTTCTGATTGTCATTTTTGCCACCGCAACTGGTTTTTCATCCCAAGGGTTGAAGCATATCGAAAGTTCACTTTCTTCAAACATACCAATGTCACCAGCACTATCACCAATCGAAATCGTTCTTTCCTTTGGAATATCAAGTCTTCTTTGCAACATCTTGACGATTGAACCTTTACCATTCATCTGAACTTGATAGCGTCCATAATCATCGATTGAGCCATCATTTCTCTCTAACCAACCATTTGTGAAAACATGGAATTTGGTGTCCATTCCTCGATGACGATTGATTCCACCCCAGCGTCTCTTCCATGGTTTATCACTGGGGAACATACAAGCAATATCTCTAGCAGTTTCTTGCATTCCACCGCTTATTATTGCAATTTCATGACCGTTGTCAACAATCCATTGTAGACATTCCAGCATGCCTTCCATGAGAGGAGTCCCCTCACATAATTCACGCATCTTTTGATCAGTGATATCTGGATGTGCATCTTTGATTAAAGCAAGGTCCATTTTTAGCCAATCCCATTCGTCTAATTTACCTTGATTATACAGATTGAATGCTTCATGGTTAGAAATTTCTAGACGATCATAAACATATTGCCATGTAGAAAGATGGTCCACTAATACTCTGTCCATGTCAAAACAAATCAAATGCTGCATAATAAATCCTCACTGATCTTTTGGCCACTGGTTATATTGAGACTGAATCTGTTTTACTTGCTTGCCCATGATGTACAGAATCAATCCGACCATCATCGCAAACAAACCCATCAATGTAACTGCAATTACAGCAAGACCAACACCTACACTGGTTTCGTTCCATTCTGTGAAATTGTCCAAAACATCACCGGATAATTTGTAGCCAACAATAAACAGCACTAATCCAGGTATTCCGAATAGTAGAAGAGGGTGGCGAGATTCTAACATCCAGTAGAACAGTTGAGCAAATTTAGATGCCGTTGCAAGTGATTCTCTCTGTTGCACTTTAGGGGGAGGTTTGGAATGCAAAACACGCACTCGCAGCTCTTGGTCTAATTCAATTGGAGTGTCGCTTACCGCTGAATCTGCTAAAGCACTCAATCCGTCCCTTGATGCTGCCAGATGAGATATTTCTGCATCTGAATAAACTATTTCCTGCGGATTAGAATTATCGCCTGCATCGCTGCTAAAAGACATATGAACGTCCCAATTTTCTCTTGCCCTATTAACCAGAAGCGGCATGTCACGAAGTTTGAATCTACTCGTAATATGAATTAGCAGTGTATATTCGGCAGGGTTGTCATTTTGAAGAGCACCACACAAGGTTGGTACCATTATGTCATCATCATGACTTAACGCTCTAGCGTCGACCTTTTTTGCCATTTTTAGTGTGTCGTCATCGCTTCCCAAATCAAATATTACTACTTCATCCGCAAGTTCTCTGGCTCGAACAACTAATGAAACCAATCTTAATTCGAAGTTCTTGCCCATTAACACAATACGCAAAGACTCCATGACCTTGCGTTAATCTTCTTAGTCATGAACTTCTTGGAAGATATTTCAAGATAATTGCGATTTTGAGATGTGGAATAAATCTCCAAGTCACAGATATCCAAGGGCCTCTGACAACACAGAACTATCGGCCCAGTACTCTTTATTCTTCCAGATTGTTTTTCCTTCACCATCCAGTATAGTGAATGATGGAGTTGCTGGAGTCTCAAAGGCCGTTGAATAATCATATTCTGTTTCTTGATTTTTATCTACATCGATTGCAGGCTGATCTTTCACTGGAAGTAAAACCGGCCATAAAGACTCAGTCGAACTGTTATTTGTAGCATATACCTCAATAACTTCCTGGCGTGATTCAAATGACGGATATCTGTGTATTGTGATTATCCTTGTATCATTAGAAATATTCCCACTTCTCATCTCATTTGCTATCATCTCAGTCCAGTCATGACAACCACTGCAGCCTGTAGAAACCCAAAGTATCAGTGTATTTTCTCCATTCGCATCCATGAGGACATCCATTCGCTCAATGCGATCTACATCTCTTCCCGCTGTATCTGCAACAATGTTGAGTCTTTCAGGAATCTGAAGTTCATCCTCTTGTTCGGTTTCTTCTACTTGAGGCGGCGTAGTACAGCCAGGAAGAACCATGATAAGGACAACCACTAGAAAATACAGTCTTCTGGCCATGTGTATAAATTAGAATTGTAGGTTTTGAAGATTTGTTTTTGAAAGCATGAAGTTATCACCACAATATTACTCGCAGTGACATGTACCAAGGAATGAGCATAGGTGTGGTCATTCCGGCAAAAAATGAAGCCAAACATCTACCAGATGTTTTGAGAACAATACCTGATTTTGTCGACAAAGTTGTTGTTGTTGATGACGGTTCGACAGATGGAACTGGAGAACTTGTAGGTGAAGCAGAACTTGTACGCCTAGAAGGAGAAGGTGTTGGAGCTGCAATCGACAGTGGACACCAAAGATTGTTGGAACTTTTTGATGGGGATTTTGTCTCAATAGTCATGGCTGGTGATGGGCAAATGGATCCCAGTGACATGATTGGATTAATCAAACCAATAATTAGTAATCAAGCGCATCACGTCAAAGGTGAGCGACTTGATAGAGCCGGGAAAATGCCATTGATTAGGAGATTTGGTACGTTCTTGCTTTCAACATTAACAACTTTGGCTTGTGGTCAAACCATTAGAGATTCTCAGTGTGGTTATACCGCAACAAGTAGCGAAGTTCTCAAATCATGGAATTGGAACTCATCATGGAAGGGTTACGGATATCCAAATTGGTGGCTCATGCGGCTTTCAGAAAATGGATGGCGTATCAAGCATATTCCTGTAAAAGCAATTTATGAGGGACAGAAAAGCGGAATCAGAATTGTATCCTTCTTACCTAAAGTGTCATTGATGTTGTTATTTTCACTTCATGCAAGGGTTCTGCGGAATACTGTAAAAAACCCAAGCCTAGCATTGATTATTACATGGGCAAGTTACGTAGCAGGATGGGTTTTCAATCCATTGATGTTTGTAGTTACTCACTTAAGTGATAGAATACATGTTTCATCTATATTGAGGGATTGAGATGCGAAGGCCGGGAAGATATGCACATGCAAGACATATCCTGGTAGGTTCCAAGGCTGAAGCCCAAAATATACTACAAGAAATTGTCAATGCAAAAAAACCATTTAAGATGTTCAAGAAAATGGCAAAAGAATATTCCAACTGCCCCAGTTATGAGAAAAAGGGCGATCTTGGAGAGTTTCATGAAATGGGAATGGATCCTGCCTTTTCAAAACAGGTCTGGCTACAAGATTTGGAGCAATGTGACTGTTTCATCAAAACCAGATTTGGTTTCCACCTAATCTGGGTTCATTCTAGAGATGAATGAATCAGTACCTGGGTGGTTGCTGGCCAAATTGTTGCTGCTGGTTGTACTGTTGCTGCTGGTTGTACTGTTGCTGTTGATTGTACTGTTGCTGTTGATTGTACTGTTGCTGTTGATTGTACTGTTGCTGAGCAAATTGTCCTTGGACCATATTTGGATTACCAAAGTTAGCCTGAGCTGGAGACTGATTGAAATTCGCAAACACTTTTTGTGTAGACTTACTCATCTCTTTCCACCATGGTATATGTGACTTAACTAATAGACTAACCCAATTTATAGATGCAACGATACAACAAATCAATGGTAACCAATTAACATGAAAGTAGAATTTATCATATGTGGAATCACTAAACCAAACGCCATCTCCTAGTAGATCCGGTAAATTGACATACATGATTATAGTAAATATTAGAGCGATAACAACCAAAGGCGCACTCAAAATATTCAACTGGCCCAAACCGGAGAAAGTTTTCCCTACTGAAGGTATTAGCGCCATAGACATAAGCATAATTATACTCAAATTTATCCACATTATTGTGAAGAATAAATCTTCCACAAGTACGTAATTTCCGATTGTTGAACTGGCAACTTCAGCGTACTCATCATCATCATATCCATCATTTCCTGTTAGCATATCATCTAGTGCAAGCATACTAACCGGAAACAGATAGGTGCCTTTTGGATCATCTGCCTCAATTTCATCACTAGCGTATGGAAGGTATCCAATAGGTACCAGAGGTGATAGCAAGAACATAATCAGTGACATGGATAAAAACAATTGTGAGCGTCTTAGTACACTGCGAGATATTTGTGTATCCTGTGACAATAGATCCTTGACACTTGCTATAATCAAACTACCTAGTAGCAAACAAAGCATGCTTACTAAAGCCCCGTAGTAAACCATTACATGCAAATGTTCACGCACCCCGGCACCTCCAGCATTAGATAGAGTTGAGAGATAAGCAGCAATAGTAATCGAAGATTTTCGAGCCAAAAATATACCGGTCACAGTGGTTGCAAGACCGAAAAGTGTCGCCAAAGGCACCTTAAAGCGTATATCAAAAGGTATTATTCCACAAATTAGACATAATGCAGAAAATATCAAGATTAACACAAAATAACTAGTCAAAGGGGAGTATGCAAGAATAGCAGTATCGTAAGCACCTTCACCTTCTACAATGTCATAATAATCTTCACAACATTCCTCCCAATCTTGACCCTCAAAATCACTCCATTTTTCTGCATCTGAATCAAAGTCTTGAGCCTCTGCATACCAAGGAACTCCGCTTGCATCCATGATTAATCCTGCAATTGCAGTAACTAAAATAAACGCAGAAAGTGCAACTATCGCAGCTTGCTTTGAGATAGTTTTGCTGATGTAGTTCATAACACTCGGACTATGTTTTT
>CAXGTB010000055.1:0-8064 GCA_964012565.1 uncultured euryarchaeote
CATAGAAGCATTATTTCCAGTCTAGCAGCACCGCCATCCCAGATTTCTTGCCAGCGAGAATTCGCCTCATCTTTCAATTGCTGAAAGGTCATGTTCGGAATCATTGCTGTGACACCCATGCGACCACCAAGTCAGCGAGTAGAGGTTGACTATTTGGTGATGTAGGATTCTTGGACTGCAAATTCTGCCAATAGAATGACTCCACCAGCAGCACCCCTTACCGTATTATGTGAAAGTGCATCGAACCTTATGATGTTGCCATCAACACGAATATTTCCTACAGTGGTCGTCATTCCGTTACCAATCCACAAATGTTCATCTCTGGTGGGAGAATCTTCTACGATATTGTTTACTTTTTCAGGTGATGATGGTAGATTCAGCGTTGGTATATTCATCAAACTATGAACTTCTTCGATACTTGTCTCTCTGCTAACTTCAACTCCGCATGAGACAAAGTGACCATCTCTTTCAGGAACTCTGTTGCATGAGGCGATTACTGGAATTTCTATCCCGAGCAGATACTTCAATTCAGCAATAAGTTTCTCTTCTTCTCCTGGAATCAATGGATTCACGTTTCCTGAAAGAGCATCCTCGTCAAACAGTAACTTCCATCCGGCACCTGACAGCGCTTGACGGGTATGAATTGTAATCGATACAATTCCGAGTGATTTCAAACCGATTATTGGAGTTATAACGGGGATGACAGTACAATTTGTAGCGCAAGCATGACCATCATAGCTGTGCATATCTTCGGGATTTACTTCAGGTATCACAAGAGGTATTCCTGCGATACGCCTGAAAGCACTAGCGTTAGAAAACACGTGAATTCCTCTTGCTACCAGTGAGGGTTCTACAACCTCTGCAACATTGCTCGGTAGAGCAGAGAATGCAATGTCAACATCAGGTATATCGCTCATAGAACAAACAAGAATGTCATAATTCGGCCTTGGAGAATCTAATCTCCATTCGATTTCTTCGTGCATTAGTCCAACCGAATTTGGTGAACCAGCAATAGCAACAACTTGGAAAAATGGATGGTCAAACAACAACTCCTGAAGCCTTTGGCCTACTAGACCACTAGCTCCCAGAATCACCACATTGTACCGTCCGGTCATTTCTCCTCATGTGGGGTGGGGAAGATTCTCCTTATGATGAGTTTCCTTGCTATGGATGTTCCATCTTTGATGCTTCCAAGCTTAGCCTCCCCTACTCGTTTTGAATATGTAATTGGAATATGTCTGATTGGGATGTCGAGATGTGCACAAGATGTATACATCTCCGCCTCAATTTCAAATCGCATACTGTTAAGTTGTAATTTCATCAGAGATTCTCTTGAAAATGCCCAAAACCCAGAACATAGATCGTTGATTGGTTTCCCGTGTAAAGCAACCGCCAACCAAGTTAGTAATTGATTTCCAATCCAGTTCGTGCTAGTCATAGCATCGGGCTCTAAATTACCTCGTAATCTATCTCCAATCGTAATGCCCGATTTAGGAATAGAAGCAACTAGACGGACTATTTCTTCAGGATGATATGTGCCATCACAATCTAACATTACTAGTTCATCATCACCTAACTCAAGGAATTTTTCGAATCCTTGGCGGATTCCAATACCTTTCCCTTCACCCCACTGTTCAATTATTTCACAGCCAAGTTCCTTTGCAATTTCCAATGTATTGTCCTTGGAGCCACCATCTACAATTACCACTCTGGAAGAGTAGCCTTTAGATTTCAATTCTTCAAATGGAATTCTGTTGAAAATTCCAGGTAATGCCTTCTCTTCATCAAGAGTTGGCAGCATGATGAATAGGTTTGGCACGGTGTTTGGACAACCTATTACTTCTAGTGTCTTCCCTTTCTATAACGCAAGATGTATGATTTCTATCCAATGTACTCTAATTCCGGTCTCATCAAATAATGCATCGCCTCTACCCGATGCCCCTAGAGGATTTATCCAAAATTCGGCTTGGCTTGTAATTTCGATTTCAAAGCCCCCGCTCCCCGCATATGTGCAGGTATTGTACCACCCAGAACCGGTTATCTTTCTGGAGTTTATAGTGGCTGAAACATCTCCCACGAATTCTGTCATTATGCAAATTTCATATGCTTGAGTTTCGTTAACTGGGAACACGTGTGTACCTTCTGTAAGGTATGCTTTTTCATCCCCAAGTTCGAACGGGTCTCTTTCCCTTAATTCCGCCCATGGATCTATTCGCATCTCATCGCTTTCGACAGGCAAAAAGGTTGAGATCATCATATCGTCTTCGAGGGTGTAAATTGTAGAGCCTCCACTCGACCAAAGTTTATCCCAATGTGTTGAAGCTTGAATATATTGCATCATGACGCCTTTCGGTGATGCTATTGCATGGGTGATTCCGAGTTTGTGTAGTTCTGATATGTCGTCTTTGACTATAGCAGTAGTTGCTGAATTTTGAATGGAATGTTCTTGCTTTAAGATTCCAAGTGTTGGTACTGTAGTGATGCCAATATGTTCTGGTATCGAATAGATGTGCCCCCAATGCTCATTTTCTGCGTACACAATGGACCCCTCTGGGAGATTACCTAATGCTGAAATCAGTACTTCATCACCATCTGAGATGGCGTGTAATTCTTGATGATGAGATAATTCAGAAAGAGCACTATGGGCGATGCCACATAGCAACAATGTTGCAATCATTATGGCTCTACCCCCATCTGAAGAAGTTCCACCTTCGATTTTTGAAAGGCGCATTCCTACCAATGCTGCAAGCGGAATGTGGAATGCATGCATGCTCATTGAGTACAATGCATATGATAGCATTGAAAGAATTGTAATTCCACTCAATCCATCGAATAAATGGATAGATGATAATATCCAATTTAATGAAAACCATAGGGTTAGAATCATTGCAGATTTATCATCACGCATTGTCCATGCTGCCCAAATCCCTAGAGGTAGTAAAAAGCCTGCATACATCAGCATAGGTGCTCCACCTTGCCAGCCATATTCTGCGAATACGGCCTTGCCATCAAAGGCTGGAGTTAAGGCCAAAACGACCAATAGAATTGAGATTACAAGAATTGTTGATTGGACTCTATCTGTAATTGTAAAATCACCTTTCTTGTCAATTATTAATTGGGCTACAACAAGAGTTGTCAGATAGATTAAGCCCGTAGGATGTATCATTGCAACAACAAGTGCTGTTATTGCCACTAATTCCCATTTCAGTCTTTGATTGAACATCAGTAAAATCACAATCAAACCGAGTTGGCTAGCAACAGTCGGATAGCCGGAGTCAAGATTTTTTGCGAACAATGCAGGTGCTAGCAGCATCGCCATTATTGTCCAGTGTCCACAACCCATTTTTTCTCCGATTGCAGCAATTCCTAGAAGTAATGCAACAAAGCACATTGTACCAAGCCAAAACACACTGATTTGAGGAGAACCTCCTAGCCAAGCTGCCAGCATTGGGAATGCTGGAGGATACAGCCACTCGCCAATCGAAGGTTCAGTGAGATTGAATCCCCCGGTACGCGAGATTGAATCTGCAAGGGATGCAAAGCCGATCCAATCAACACCCATAGGGCGCATGAAAGTTAGCGGCGTAATCGCAATAACGCTGGCTATGATGACGAATATCCAAAACCACGGTTTTCGTTCAATCTGTTTTATTTTGGGCTCAGGATTGATCTCCACTCTAAGAGCAATTAATGCGAATAAATTGGCCAAAACCAGTAGATAGGTAAGAGTATCAAGACTCAATTCAAGGATGAAAGAGATGCCAGCAAGTCCCAAACAAATCAACAAACCAATAGCCGGAGTTAGTAGCAAATGGCGTTTCCAATCTCCTTCGCTATCCAGGCGTCTAGCAGCGGCTAGACCTGGAAGAATAGCAACTTCCAAGCCCAGAGCCATAGAAGTGCCTTGACCATTCAGCCTTCAAACCTATTTGCGAAGGATGATGAATTAGAATCATTTCCGAGTAGTTATGGCTGATGTCATTATCCTACCCGAAGAATACTGGGTATTTGATTTCACCAAGGGTCAAGACCCCGAATTTGACTGTCCCTTCCCCTATCAAATTGGTAGGTATGATGAAGTGCGCCCTGACATGTATACTCAGGAATTATTTGCTGGAGAAAGGGATTTGCATGTGGGAATCGATATTGGTACTCCGGTGGGTGAGCCAGTTCATGCTTTCTCAAGAGGAGTAGTCCATTCTATGGGCGTTAACGCAGAGGATGGATCCTATGGCCCGACAATCATCATCAAACACGAATTGGAGCAAAAACCGATTTGGGCATTGTATGGTCATCTCTCAATGGAATCCCTAGAGATGGTTGAAGTCGGCATGGAAGTTGCTGAAGGCCAAATCATAGCAACTGTTGGTGATAAAAGCGTAAATGGAGGTTGGGAGCCTCATCTTCATTTCCAGTTATCATGGGATGAGCCTGAAGGAAATGATATGCCAGGTGTTGTTGCCCGGTCTGATAGAGAATGGGCTTTAGAAAAATATCCAGACCCACGTATGGTATTGGGTCCAATTTACTGATTGATTTGAGCCAAGAATTTCTTCAGAGAAATAATTGGTTCAATCGCCGATGGGTCTTTGCCATGTAGCAGGGCTAAAGCAATCGAAAGCCAATCAGTCATTATGCAAAGATGTAGAAGGCACTCAAGCAGAGTCTCCCCGTCTCCATGAATTTTCCACGCCATTTCGGTTGGAGAGTTGGAAACGAACCAATCGATTCTTTGACTTACTCTTGGATGCATTTGATCCCATGATAGGAAGATCAATGCCTGTTCCTGTGCTTCTGGATCTTGGTCTTCGCCCACTCCACCCCAAGCTACCGCTTCATTGTGATTCATTTCTGGAATTGCTCCGATTCTAGCGAATCTTGCTGCATTTTCATTTATCTGATTTTTGAACCGATTAACAGCAGGCATCAACTCATTGGGGCCTATTATTGCGATCGGATTTTTCATAATATTCAATGCTAGACTTGCCACATCTCCTTCAGGATGTGTGATTATGTCGTTGTCTTCAACAGCGACCTGTAGACGCATCAAAGCATCATCTGAAATTTCGTTTTGTAAGATTCCGATTTCTACGAGAAGAGATAATTGGCGTGAGAAAATATGCCCGAATGCTGAGCGGGGGGGCTGTCCTGATGGGCATGAAATGAGGTTGGCTTTGGGTGATAATTCACACATGCCAGCCAATTCGCCACCGCTCGAAATTACAACCATTGTTGCACCTTGGCTCATTGCCTGTCGGCAGGCTTCCAAAGTTTCCTCAGTATTTCCTGAATATGAAGTTGCAATAATCAACCAATCTGGAGTCCACCAATTTGGCAGGTCATATCCTCGATGGCATCTAACTGGTACAGCACCACTTTCGTCACACAATGCGGAAAGGAAATCACCACCAGCAGCCGATCCTCCCATTCCCAAGCACATGACTCCAGTCCAACCGGTGTCTAATTCGTCCAGCCATGGCAGAAGTTCTCTGTTTACTGCTTCTCTGCCCAGTCTTATGTCATTTACAAATGAACGTGTAAATCCGATCATATCCTCTTTGTCAAGTGCAGTTGCTAAGCGAATTATCCCTTCTTCCATATCACTCACCATCCATCCCCAGTCTAGGCAGACAAATCCATTCACCTTCAATTCTTGCCAAGAGAAGTTTTCTTCCTGGGACATGTTCGAAAGGTAATCGCACTGCGGTCATCTTCCAATCATTAGGGTCTAGGAATTCTGCAACAGACTCATCTTCATTAATCGCCTCAGTGTATGTGAATTCATTTAGTCTAGAAACAACGTTGGCGTTTTCCAAGTCCCTCCAAGTCGCCCCGGTTCTCTCTCTTCTGCTGACTTTTTCCAAAATTGCTCCTTCTCCAGTCCATGAAGAAGGCCGCCATAGTTCTCCCCTCCATCTAATTACATCTCCCAGTTCATAGCCTGGTTTTCTGTACAGCAAAGTCAGTCTAGTAAGGTCAACTCCGTCCTTTCTGCCTACTACGGAACTTGTGGTCGTGGTCTGACCTCCGTGTTGTGAAATCAGGTGGCGGCCCCACGCCTTTGCAAGGGCTTTGGAGCCAAGAACTACGTCGTAACCTCCAGTGACTGGCCCTTCATTTGTAATGAAAAACATCGGGTCCTCTGGCATTTCTGCTAGAACATCATCGAGTGTAGTACGCAAAGTCATGAATTCTTCTTCCGATAGACGTCGAGCGCTCGAACGTAGTTGGACAGTCGCTTCGAAATAATTCCCCGCTCGCCTTGTACAAGTAAGGCACACACCATTTGACATTCTAGCGCGCATAGTATGTTTTTCAGTATACAGTAAATTGTCAATTATGCCTTCGATTTCCAGATGGATAAGAGTATGTCTTCCATCCACTTCTTGAGCCAACAATCCTAGCTCAAGATCTTCGATATCAGGATGGAATTCTACATTACGTTGAACCAACTCATGCCATAAATCCTCAGCGTCAACATTGCTCCATTTACCTTGGAATTCAATAATTCCACAACGGGCGCATTTGGTCCATGGTACATTTTTAGGAACTTTGGCTAAAGTCACCCTGTCACGTGTGCACTTTTCGCACATTCTGTCACTGAATAGCGGAGGCCCTGCTCCGCAAACTAAACAGAATTCTCCTCCAAGGTCCACTTGCTCACCTCTGTTCACTCAGATTCATCTCGGGCTAAAGCCTTCTCTAAAGAATCAATTTTTGATTGGAGATTTTTTGAACGAGCAAAGACGGTCCATGTCCAGAAAGCAAGAGCTCCAATCATACAGATGTATGCAAGAACAAGGTAAGTATCGCCGTTCATCTAATCCTCTCCTCGTATTGGCTCTGTAACTCCTCGAAACGCATTTCCAATTTAGTAAGTCGCATCCCAGCCATGATGTAGCCTATGGTTAGCACGGTGAATGATATGGCGCCGACAAACAAAACTATGCTCATATCAGAGTTTAATGATCCCTCATTAGTACCAACTACAGGTCCAGGATGCCTAATTTGCCAAAGTCTTGTTGCGACATAAGTGATAGGAACTAATACGAAACCATACATTCCGAAGGCAGAGAATGTATCTCGTGTTTCAATTCCATCAGGTTGTGATTTTCTTCCAAGAACCAAGTATAATGATAGCAGAGTAAGAATTGCGAATGTGTTCAATCTTACATCGGTCCAATCCCAAGGAACTCCCCACTCAGCAGCACCCCAAATACATCCCGATAATATGCACATTAGGCCAGTTGCTAGTCCTGCCTCACAGCTAGCAACATGCAATCTCCAAGCCCATTCCTTCCGCTTGAAAAACCAGAAAATTGAGCCGATGAATAACATTCCAAAGGATAGCATTGCAGCCCATGCGCTGGGCACGTGCCAGTAGAAAATCTTCTGAGCATCTGGGGCATTGAATGCGTCGATTGAAACAGATGGTGCCCACATCATTCCTAGCCAGAATGTTGTAGCAGCGCCGGCAAAGCCGAGCATCGCAACGACTTCACCTCTCATCTTCATGAATCAACCCCGGTGGGCGCCCATCTTCAATGTTCATGCTGCTAGAGTATCGACTACAAGTGCCCATGGTAATAGTAAAATTGGAGTCAACAGTCTAATCATAACAGCATTAGGTCTTGAAAGTCGTAAGGTTGCGTGACTCAAAAGCCCCACAATCGCTTCAGTAACAGCCCCCAGAACTGCGCCAGCGATGATAAGTTGCCAATCAAATTCTAAGGTTATAGTAGAGGCTAGAGTGGTAATGCCTGCGCATAGGATTAGTGAATGAATCAATGCATTAGGAGGGATTGCAGATCTTGTGTTCCACCACGCATGTGCACGGTTTTCAAGCGTCAAGCGATGTACAGGGTTTCCACAAAGACCAACGGTGAGAGCTGGAGCAAGAATGAACGCAGTAAGCATGCGCCCCTCAAGTTGTGAAGGGTCTAGTAATGCCAACATAGCGCCTAAGGTAAGTAAGCCGGCGATTCCGTTGTTTGCAAATCCTGAAAAAGTTCGCAAATTGAGTCGATGTCCTATGTTGATAGAGCGCTCTTTTCCCTTTTCTAG
>CAXGTB010000056.1:0-7975 GCA_964012565.1 uncultured euryarchaeote
TAGGTTTGGCAATTGGATTCGGTTGGGCCGTTGATACTGCACTTCCATGGGGCTATACTCTAGTGATTGGCATGTGTTTACTATGGGGTATATTCGGAGTTTACCGGACAGTTGTCCAAGCGCGTGCTGAAAAGCAAGATATGGACTTGGTTTGATACCATGAACGACCTACACCTGTCTAGCGACGACAGGACACCAATGCAGGAACATATCGCTGAATTTTCTAAGAGGCTTACATCCATAGTCATCTTAGTTATCATCCTATCAGGAATTTGGTCGTTTTCCATTGATGAAATACTGAAACACCTTCTTATCAAACTAGATCCTTGCTCAGATTCGTGCATCAACATATTTTCGCCAGATGAATGGGCTGGAACTAGATGGTTGAGTGCAGCGCTTCTTGGATTGTTTACTGCAGCACCATATGCAATGATGCAAGCTTATGAATTTGCCAAACCTGGACTTTTACCTACTGAAAGAAAGGGCTTGATTGTATGGATGATTATGATGTGGATTCTTGCCTTTGGTTCTCTTGTTTTAACAGTAAATCAATTCCTACCGTGGTTGTATGCATATGGGCACTCTTTCAATGAAGAAACTGGTCTTGTTGGAAGATATGATGCCGCAGAAATGCTTAGAATTTCAATTTCAATTGCTTGGGCAATGATTCTTATTTTGGCTGCAATGTGCATTGTATCGATAGCTGGTCTGTCCAAATTGTTGTGGTCAGGCAATGCAAGTTGGTGGCGGTTAAGAATACATGGAATTATGCTGATGTTATTGTGGCTTGTAATTCCAGTCGGTTTACCAGGATTATTATTCACCCTTACAATTATTGCTTCGGGATTGGTTGAATTAATTGGTTGGAAGTCATTCAGAGCACCTATGCCCGTAGGTTACGGACTAAAGGGACTTTTAGACATTGAAGGCAGGGTTCATCGAATGCTATACGTTAATTGCAGTTGTTGTGGCACATCACCTACAAGTATCGAACCTCTTCAAGGAATGGGTCAAGTCAATTACTCTGCAGTATGTAGAGAATCATCACAACAGGATCATTTGCTAGACGTAGTCAAACGTTTTGGTGCAACAAAAATAGTGTTTTCTGGTTGCTCGGTAGAATCCCTTCCAATAGACTACATCGACTCACTAAGATTCCTCGGATGTAGTACACGAACACTAAATCTGGCTTACATTACAAATGCTAGAACTGATGGTGAACAAATTGATTGTGAACTTGCGATGGCTTGGCAGTTAGAACCTTGGAGCGAGAACAGTGCCATCAATAGATGTACAAAAATACTTGAAGATTCAAACATTTCTAAACTAATGTATGGGGACAAGATTCCTTTTGGATTAAATCTCCAACCTGATGAAGCGTGGATAACAAGTCCATCAGATTCGCTAATTGAGAAAATTAGCAAACTGGGCATTACAGTGAAGTATTTTGGCAATTGATTCAAAGAGAATAACGCTCACAATCATATCAATGCGACCCGTTATTGGTTGGCCAATTGCTGTGGTGCTATCACTTTTGAGTGTGATAGCATTTGCTAATGGCGAAGCGCTAAACGAGTGGGTCAAGGAGAATGCTATCATAATCCAGACTTCCGAGGAAGCACCTTTGGTCGGAATCACCGAAGAAGAGTCTTGGCTAGTAGTTTTGATCGATTTCCCAGATCAAAATGAGAATGCAGATTGTGACCAAACTCGGGCATCTAACCTTATTGATCAATCAGCTAAAGACCATATTAATCAGGGCTTTGGGCCACAATCAACTTTGGAAATTGATTATCATGACAGAATAGTGACGACTGATTTCATGATGGGAGATTATGGTCATGATGTTGATGGGGAAAATGATGTGGGAAGAAAAGGGGTTAGTCCTCATACCCTTGCAGAAGAAGTCGTAAATGAAATCAAAGATGAAGTTTCAGATTGGTCAAAATACGATCTGAATGATGATGGATGGATTGACAGATTTTTGATTCTTCATTGTGCGAAACCGCAAGAAGATGGAGGTGGTTCAAATTCTAGAATTTGGTCTCATTTCTCCTCTATTGAGGAAACTGTGGAATTACCCGATGGATTGAAAATTTCACATTACACAATTGCTAGTCAACATTCTTCCAACAATTTTGGTACAATAATGCACGAGATGTACCACCAGTTAGGTGCAGCCGACCTCTATGCTGTTCACGATGACACAGTAAACCAAGAGTGGAAAGGAATTGGACAATGGGATATCATGGCTAGCGGAAACTGGAATGGCAATGGAGCTTGGCCGGCTTTACCTACAAGCCCTAGTATCGAGTTAATCGGTGGCATCAGACATCAGGAAATGAATTTACAATGGGTACCTGGAACCGATTGTATAGGCCCTGTTTACTCATTCCAGGGATTTGCCGAAGGTGGAACCTCGCTGAAAATACCAATAGGTGATGAAGAATATATTTGGATTGAATATCGAAGTGATTTTGGTTATGATTCAAGCCTTCCTGGAAATGGATTACTAGTATTGCAGCAGGATTTACGTGCTGGAGAAATAGAGGATAATTTAGTGAACTCACACCCTGAAAGAGCGTGGCTGAAAGTTATCGAAGCCGACGGTGAACAAAATATGGTTGCAGGAAATAATGAAGGTGAAGCAAGTGATGTTTTCTCCGATGGCGACCAATTCGGCTCTGAAGGTATTACAATAAGAAATCGTGATGGTATACTTGTTGACTGGGTTGCAAGTGTCTCAGTGGAAAATGGAACACCTAGCGTAGAATTTTCATCGCAAACATGTGGACACATTACAAACTTTGATTTGCCTGATTTCGGTTCAGTTATTACTTTGAATGACAACATTCCGTTAAAGGGGAATTGCGATGACATGACTCACAACCTAACTAGTAGCGATGGTAGAGGACTCATTATTGAAGATGAATATATCAAATTTCAAACACCTGGGATGAAAGGAGTTGTTGGGCTAATAACTGGAGAAATTTCTTGTTCACAAGGTACTTCATTTGACATACGACACGAATTTGAGATACTCGGAAATATACCAATCGAATCTAATTTTAAAGCAAACATCAACAGTGTTGATTCTTCCGTAATTGAAATCCCGCTTGAATTTGAGGGTGGAGATTCTCAAATCTGGCTGGTAGGTATTGATGGACCTTTATCCAGAGTAGCAGAAACAGATGTAGTACAGGAATTAGAAGATGGTTCTGTAATTACTCTAGAAATAAGCCCCTCTGGACTACTTTCTGATGGAATGATAGTTCGTGGAGAGATCATTTTAGCATCTGACTCTGGACATAACTACCATATCGATGTGAAGTTAATCTCTGGGAATGAGGAAGAAACTACCTTTGACGAATGGACAAGTCCAGCGAAATTGATTCCAATCGCATTAGTCCTTTCTGCACTATGGGTAGTCCTAGGAATTAATTCATCTTCCAGGGAGGTGGCGACTAATGAGCAAGAAACGCCAGACTCCTCTATTTACAGCGAGGACCCAGCCTTTGTTGACCCCTTCGGCGAGTCGTACTGATAGGCAAACTCCTTCCCAATTATCAGGGGCATCAATTTCCATTTGCATTAACCATGGAGCATGATCTTCCTCTACAGGAGTGGTATAAACTCTCCATCTGCAACCATATTTGAAGCCAGGGCGCATCAACAAACCACGAGAATTTAACTCACTGAATAAGTTAGAAACTTGATTCTCTACGCCACTAATCCAATCGATTTCATCTTGACGAAGAAATTTCCTAGATAAATGCTCGACACCCAACAAAGGGTGATCTTCTTTTGTCGCAGGTTTTATACTACCTTTTGGTTCAATTAAAGCTATTCGATAAATTGTAACGTCCATCTCATCATCGACAATTGCCAATTCTCCTTTCATTCCCTTTGAAGAGAGATCTTGCGTCCATTCCAAAATCTCTTGAATGTCAAAACTATCTCTAGCTCTTGACCACCTAACCTCTGCTTCTGGTTCACCTTTGCTCGGATGTGATTCTCTAGACCATCTGTGCCATTTTCCGTCAATAGGTACTACTTTTTCACCTGCACTTCTTACAACATCAAAAGCAACACACTTGTGTGCAAAATCAGGATCTTGTGCAAGTCGCTCATCAACCCAACCCTCCTCTAGAGGGACATGTCGATGCCAATGGCAGAACATAACTTCCTCATCGGTAAGAGTAATTCCGCCATCCAATGGCTTTCCTAAGGCCGATTTCTGGTAAAGCCGATTAGACAATGGTGAAGGGATAAACCAACCGTCAGTGTGAGGGATTGGGTAAGGATTGGGTTTGGTGGGTGCTCCTTCATTTGAAAGCCCAATTGGCCGAGTCGGCCTGGCTCTTGGTTTGGACTTTCTTCCCTCTGCCATGATTGGCCCATAGTGACCAGTCTTATGTGCCTCCCCCTCTCTCCATCAATTGAGGGAGGATAATGGTCGACGGCTATCTGGGCACGATAACGACTGAAGAGAGAACCTTACTCCACCTTCATGACAATCCACTACCTGAAGGACAATGGGAAGCACCATTCGCAGTAACTCAAGCAGGTATTTCAGCAGCAGTTCATGTTCAACGCAAGCACGTACCCCGCACTCTCAAGAGACTTGAAAAGCGAGATGAAATCACTTCTGGACAGAGGCATGTGCCAGGTGCAAAACAAAGAAGACGTGTTTACGGGTTAACATCAAAGGGTCGTGAAAGGGCTAGCGCAATAAGGGATAAAATACTCTCAGAAATGGTACTTAAATCTGGAGAAAGGGTCACTCTGGGCAGCCTTAGAACTGGAGGTCAAATGACTCTAGATTTACTTTCGTACCTAGATGAAGGACTGGTCTTTCACGACACTCCTGTAATCTCACCTGTTTCCAATCCAGAAGGAACTGCTTCACTCGATGCTCAAGCGGGTGAAGACCTTGTCAAACGAATGTTTGCTAGGGCTTGGGAAGATGGTAAGATTACAAAAGACGAGCAGCAATTGATTACCGAAGTTGTAACATTCTTAGGAATGCACCCCGAAAGAGTTGGCCGCTTATCCGATGAGGCGAGAAGAGCACAGAATGCTCCTCCCCCTGAAGATGTATACCGAGACATGTTAAGACAAGCATTGGTTGATGGTGAGATTGTTGAAGACGAAATCGCGCTACTTACAACAATGCGCCAAGCATTTTCTATCGATGGTGAGACACATAACAGATTGCTGGACGAAGCTCGTGCCGACCCTGTTCTGGATGAAGCAACAAACACATATCGTGCTACGTTAATTACTGCTCTTGAGGATGGAATGATTACATCTGATGAAGACGCAATGCTTTCTACATTAAGAGAAAATCTGGGAATATCTGTTTCGAAACATGCCAGTTTACTAGCAGAATTATTGGATAAAAGTGAGTGAATTAAGAGGGATAAAAATGGGAATGAGCGATGTTGAACACGAAACTCACGACAGATTGGTAAATCTACAATCTCAGATCAAACAAATGTCTGGAGACGTTGTATTGGTGGGCGATATTATGCTAGATCGATATATCCATGGTTACGCAAATAACCTAAATTCCCGGGCACCAGTTCCTGTTTTGAAAGAAACTGAAAGATACGAAGATGTTGGTGCTGCAGCACACGTAGCAAGAGGATTAGAGAATATAGGTCTCGACGCAATTCTATTCGGAGTAATTGGCGATGATCAGGCAGGCGGTAATATCCTCGATGCTTTAGAAGAAGAAGAGGTTGATTGTGATGGGATTGCTATTATTGAAGATCGAATTACCACCGTCAAAACAAGAATGATTGCAGGTAGAGAATATCTTATTTCAAGCCAGCAATTGCTACTAAGATTGGATATTGAGGACGATTCACCCATCGATGCTGAAGCACATTCAGCAATAATTGACCAAGCCGTAAAAAGAATAGCAAGCGCAGATGTTCTAGTGATTTCTGATTATGGACAGGGAGTGGTTACCGATGAAGGTGCTGCTCGATTAATCAACGCTGCAAAAGTAGGGGGCGTACCAGTAATTTGTGATCCCAAACTGACAGGGTTGCATCGTACTGCTGGAGCTGATTGGGTGATTTTCCAAACACGTGGTTTAGATTTGATGGCGAAAAGAATGGCATGTAATGATTCTTCAGAAGCAGCAAAAATTTTGATTAAAGAAAATAATTGGAGTAACTTAGTTGTTTTACAAGGTGAAAATGGAGTTACTGTTTACACTAGTGATGAAGAGGTAATTTCTGCTCCGTGTACATTAGCAGAACCACGTGGTGCAATTGGAATCATTGATGCTGCAGCAGTTGCAGTTGCAGCAGGAGTAAATTTGGATTTGGAAGTTACAGATATTGCTCATTTAGCAAATGCTGCTTGCGAGTGTATCATGAGTGACATACAAAACTTTACTTTGACCAGTGACGATCTTGCCAATCGCCTTGGAGAAGTGGCCTGGAGCCTCCAAATATCTCAGAGGTGAAAGTGTGAGTTACTGGGTGAGGCCCACAACTGCCGACATTGGTATTCGTGCATTTGGTAGAAATAAGAATGACTTGCTAAGAGAGATGACCTTGGGCATGCAATCAATTGTTATTCAGCCTAATCAAGACTTGAACAGCATAAACAGAAAAGCCGCTAGATGGGAAGTTTCCCATGAGGGAGACATGGAGATTTTAGTAGTCAAATGGTTAGATGAAGTCCTCTATCGCTCTGAGGTTAACGAGCATTTCTTAATTGATTGTCACCCTATTATCAAAGATGGAATCATTGAAGCTCAGATTTCCTATGTTCCAAAAGACGAAGTCGAATTTGAACTTGAAATTAAAGCAGTAACGACACATGAATTCTCTTTTAGAGAGGTATCCAAAGGCGAAGTTATCCCTTCAGATTGGCCTGAAATTCCTTCATTCGATGGTCCCGGATGGTTTGGAGATGTCGTCTTCGACATCTAATGTTGTAAGGATACCAATTAACAATCCAATTGGTCCTAACATCATGCAGGTCAATAGTACAGGCATAGAAACTTGTATCGGTCTACCTGCTGCCAACATCCGCATCCAAATATATCTACCAATGAAAGTGTCCATCACTAAGAAATGCAGCCATGCTAATATGATCATCTCATCGCTCGAAAATAGTTCTATCACTAATTTTGGAGTTGGCATTTCGGAACCCAATGCAACCAGCACATCTGCAGCGTTTGGCAACAGAAGAATGGCATATGAAGCAATCAATGGGAATGAACATATTCTGACATCGCCAACTATTTTTTTAGTGATGTCGTGCTTTGGAAGAAACCACATCAAAACCCATAGCGGGAATATGAAAATCGAAGAGAACCAGAAAGTTACGCTCATCAAATCCATTTTATTGCCTCATTACCTACTACGGTTCTGAGTTTACAATATTTTGTATGAAATCAAGTGGGAATTCCAAGGGTGGACCCTCGTATCCATGAGCCAAGTCCACAAGCTTCCTCCGTCCCGTTTCCCCACGGCACCCATGGCCCCAGGTAGGGCTGCTCCGTTCCCGGCCTGACCTGTTCCCCCGGTTATTCAGTTCCCGACTCCTTCCGGTTTCGGTTCATGACACCCGGGTCACGTGGGGGCGAGACATCTACGTCCGCCTATGGGAACCCATGGACCGGCTGAGCCGCCCCCTGGCATTCGGACCGCCATTTGCGATTTGCGGAAGAGGGCACGCAAACTCCCCTCCTATCCCGTCAAGCCGTAAGGCCTGACCGTTTTGAACCCACCGAAGATTATTCATCGGTAGCTTCTTCATATTTTGAAGGACAACTAGTTTTGATAACATCTGCTTCAAAAACCCATTCTCCATCTCTTAGAACTAAAGTTCCTTCAGCGTAAACTGTTCTGTTATCATCCAAACCATTAGAGACAGATGCCTCACTGAAATCGACCAAAATTTCTTCATCTTCACCATGTAAAATAAATACGGATGTAGAATTGTCAAT
>CAXGTB010000057.1:0-7768 GCA_964012565.1 uncultured euryarchaeote
CTTCCATCCACCATACCCATAGAATGCCTACCGCCTTCGGTTTCGCTGTATGCTGCAGCAAATGGCCTTTCTATACCTAGTCTTACTGCGATAACTTCTCCACCGTTACTATCTGATGGCGATACAGCATCTAGTGAGGTGTTTGAGGAAATTCTAGCTATACCTTGGTTGTCAACACGTTCGTAACCATCTCTTGCATACCAAGTTCTCCAAGACTCAGTAAGATCTCGGATTGGCCACTCATCTCTACCGTAGTCACCAATCAAGACCACAGCAGTATCAGTTCTAGGAGGGGCTAGAACAGTCAACTGTACAGATTCTCCCGCTTCGATATCAACTATTGTTGAATTTTGAACAAACCCATCTTCAGGGTTCAGTATCAAGTAAGGAACAAATGCCGACAAATCAGATTCAGCAGCGATTGTTATCGCTTGAAACTCTCCGCCGATCCATTTAGCCGGAGTAATTACAACATCTCCTTCAGAGATACTAGGGTCACTGTCTTCACCAAAGCAACCACTCAATGGTGCAAGACAAAATAACAGGGCGAGAAAACTCGCCGTTATTCCCCGCTGCATGTTCAGGCGTAGGAGCAATCCCTTCTCAATGCTGCGATTGTTCGTGAACAATATTTTCAGATTTACATTTACTTTCACGGACCTCTGCTTTGAAACCGATTTGATAGTATAACCCCCACCCACTTTCATGAGCATCAAGTTGTCAATCAAGGATCAATCGGTTATTGACGAAATCCAAATTCTACCTAGAAAGGGTGTTCTGTACCAATTAAACGGCCCAGGCCATTCTGGTAAAACCATGAGGGGTTTTGCTGAAGCATGGACTGTGATGACTCTCATGAGAGGCGAATATGTTCATTGGATAGATGGAGCTTGTAGATTTAATCCTGCAAGGATAATTCAGACATTCCCACACAATCTTCCCGATGCAGAGCAATTGTTACACGGTTTGTTTGTAGGAAGGGGGTTCACAGTCCATCAATTTGTACATCTAATCGAAAGATTACAGACCGAAATTAAAATTTCAAGGGCCAAATTGGTCGTAATAGATGGCCCTATTGCTATGCATTTAGATTCACAAATAGGGGATTATGAGGCAAGATCATTATTCAGAAAATCAATGAATGTATTGAAGAAAATAGCAGAGGAGAACGACGTTGGAATTGTGATCATAACATCATCTAAGGCTTCCTCAAAAAGACATTCGAATTTGCTAACTATGGTTAGAAATAGATGCCAAGCATATCTATTTGGGGCAAGAAAGAAAATCCAAGGAAAGAACAAATTGTGGCTTTTACATTTGCCAACTAGGTGTTCCGGATATCAAGAACAGAAAAGCAATCAGGAGACATTGTACGAATCAATAAGCAGGGTCATCCACAGTCGACTTGGAATAGAAGGAATTGAAGAAATCGAATAATGTGTATTTTTTATTCCCGAGTTTAATCTCTTCATCACTCCATCCAAATGGCCCTAATATCGCCCAAATCGCTCTTATTGCCAAATTCTCATAGTACTGGAAATCTATCTTAATCTTCATATCCTGATTCAATTCTTCTGAAAGAATTACCTTTGATTCTGGTAGATTTGAAAATGGTTTGGTGGCCACATATCGGACCTTTCTACCCGGCAAAATATCCTGTCCAATCCTTCTTGCACGGATTAGAGCGTTTTGTGTTCTAGTCGATACAGAAAAGTCTTCAATTCTTTTGGCGACTCTCTTTGTTATCACTAATTTTTGAAGATCGATTTTATTGGAATGAACCCTCTTTATTTCTTCATGTGCCATTTTGACAATTTTTTCTTGGATGGAAATAGAATTGCATCCCCCTCCTTGCTGAACATGATCTCTAATCAATTCAAGCGCTGTTTGTTGAAGTTCCTTTATCCATGAACATGTTGAATGCTGTCTAGCTTCAATCCCTCTCAATTTGAATCCGTTTTTCCCGTATGCCCAATATTTTGTCAGTGAACCAGCGCCATGTATCCTGCTTGGTAAAAACGCAATGAAATCGTAAATATCTTCAAACTCCAACGGAATTCCTATTTTCTTACTTATCTTTCTTGAAAGAAGCAACGCCTTTTCGATTTTTTCTTCCCTACACTCTAAATTCTGATTCTCAATCCACACACAGTCGACTATTGCATGCAGGACATTCCACCCCTCATCCTCAGCAATTCGAATTGTTGTCAGTAATATGTCTCGAGCCCATGCACAAATTGCTTCATGGGCCTCAATCCTTCCAAACCTCGCGTTTTTGTATCCAGTGTAACCGAAACATGTCACTAGCAACCATTTGAGGGCATTTTGTTGCAAGTCATATACATCTCCTTTCTTCTTTTTTAGTCCCTTCAATTCCATTCTTCTTTTAATTAAAGGAGCAACAACTCTGCCAAGGAATCCATGCGTACGGGCACAAGTATGCGTTTTTAGACCAGGTACTTGGAGTGCAGATTGGTTTGAAGAAGGGAAAATTTTGGATGCAAAAATGTCCTTTCGCGCCCTTTCTCTAAACGTGAGATTAGCACCCTCGGGGTCTAGTGGTACGAAACATTCGACATCCGGGTAACTTGTAGTTGCCTGACAACATGCGCAGTTGAGCGTTTCAGGAGAGATGTTTCTAGTTGCAATTATGCTTGGGAATAGGCTTGCAAAATCTAGTTCGATTACATCAGAATAAACTCCAGGTTTACTATCTAGGTACAAACCTCCACGATCAGTTGCTAGTAGTTCCCAGGCGGTCTTTGTGTCCTCGGCCCGATTCTTTTTCCAAGGGACTAAAACACCGTCTTCCATTGCAACCCTCATCTGTATTGCACTAATCACAGAACCCGGAGACAATCTCGAAATGTCTTGAGGCGATTGTCTAGAATGTCTGCTCAATTCGAATAGGCCAAGTATTCCACCTTCTCTAACAATAAAACTAGCATCAAGGTCCAGGTGTAGTCGTCCACTTAGGGGGAAATAAGCATCTTTGCGAATGACTTGGCCATAAGAATGCACAACCCTTGACACAGTTTTTGGCTCCAATCTACTGTCGATTCTACTTATATTCAATTCAACACCAGTCTCCTTTGCTAGTTTATCGAGAGCAGCAAAGTGTAACGCATCACCGCCCTTTGTAACGATAATATCTGGATCAATTCTACAAATGTCATTTTGAAATTGTGAAATGAATTCCTTCCCACACCCCTCTCGAACTAATTTATGTTCAACAATTTGTGTAGGTGAGAAATTATCCCATGCGATGATTTCAACTGAATTTAGTTCGGAATTTATCGTGTCAAACCCATTCACAGAATTATATTCAAAAACTAACTCAATAACTTTCATTTTAGGCCAACAATCATTTTCATCTAGAACTGAAAATGAACCCTCATTCCATTCAACCAATTGGAACGGAGAAATATCAAATTCGATGAAGAATCGTTGTGCTAAATGCGCATCAACAGAATATAGTGAGTATCTGTGGTGGTCGCCCCTTGCCTCAATGTGTTGTGCAATCTTGCGGATATTACGATTATCTAACACATCTATTTCTAGGACATTATGAATTTCAAATTCATCAAGAGATAACCTTTTTTTAACCGTCCTAATTTTGCCAATGGAGAATTTTTTACTTATTTCAGGTAATTGTAACCATTTGATTAAGTTGTTCAATAATGTCGAATCTGCGCTCACGTGTATAGAGGCAGACCAAGGTACAACAATCAGTTGTACATTTTGTTTGTAATCAATCAACCAGACATTCATTCGACTGCCGTCGCTGCTAAGTTGGACGTCGAAAACCCATCCTCGCAAAAAATCACTTCCCATTTTCCATTTCTCTAATTCTATTCTCTAATTCTGTAATTTTACTGTAGGATTCTAAAATCATCGATATGAGCATTGGTTTCCAGACATCTACTGAAGGTAACATTCCCCCTGCAGACCTTCGATTACGGACGCCATTGATCAGTTCATCTAACAATTTGCGGTCATACGAATTCAAAGCTCGTTTGAATGGATTGAGAGAATTCAACTCATCCTCAACTCTGTTTCTCCATGTTGGTACTGTTCTGCCCATTACGCAAATCGAATCAAGGCGGAATAGTATCTTTGTTAAGAGAGTCGTTTAGTGAAAGTGAAAATGAAAACGAACCAATCAGCAATGCGAAGGTTTGATAATCTTCTAAGTACGAATATAACATGAGAATAATGGTAATGACAGCCACACTTATTCATGAGATATTAAGGAAGAGAAGGTGCAAAAAAGGCGTATGCAGACCCAAAAGAACGAGCTATCTATGGGCGAATATGGTTAGATCTGAAGCAGAAGACAAGACTCCAGTAATCGAAGGATGAAATTTTTCGTTCACCAATTCATGATGTTCTGATACGATTTAGATCAACCCACTCGTCCCAACTTGGGTCAAATCCAACATAATGAATATGATAAGATTCTCCAGAAACCTCTCTAATTATTGCGTCCCACCAACTACCATTCCACTCGACTTTGATTTGTTGTCCTGCAGAATAAGTACTCGCAGCAGGCTGATTCGATGAACCAGCAATCGTGGGACATGGCATTATTCCTTCCGTCTGGTCATCAATTACCCAGCCGGATTTTGGCGGAGTGTCTGAAGAAGACCTGACTCGATAGTAATCTCCTCTTTTGGTATCAAGGCTGTTACGATCGGCTAAGTACCACCATTGGTCTCCATTACCCATCCTCCACCTTAGAAGCAAGACGTCTCCATTGATATAACTAGAAACACCATCAAATTCAGTAGCAGGGATGTAGACTCCGTTACATTTGGCTATGCCGGCTCCTTGAACCGTGTAAAATTGCTTACTTTCATCGTTGAATGGATGACCATCAGGAAGGGTTTTCCAACCGGTTGGGCCAACCACATAAATCGTGTTTCGTGTTTCCACATACGCTGTTGCCCTCTCGTCATAATTTACAGAAATCACATTACTACTTCGAATAGGCCCTTCTCCGAGTTTAGGGTGTGAATAAGCGTGACCAATTAGTTGATCGTCTTGCAACTCCGCATCACGAATAACAACTTCTGGCTTTACAGAACCCCCTTCTTCTAATCCCATCATAGATTTTGCAAGAGCGTAATAATCAATTTCAGTATCCATGTTAATTCCAAGAGAATCAAACTCCTCCATAACCTCTCTTTCCGAGAGAGGAGAGTCTCCCATTTGGGTAAGGATTTCAAAGTATTTTTGAGCGGGAATAGTTCCAGTGCCTCTTTCATCAAACGTTTCAAACGCTTTGATTAAATCTTCTAGCTCTGAGGATTGTTGATTGAGGAAATCCCGAACATTTTCAGAATCAACATCTGCGATCTCGATTCTACTCCATTCAACCCGGTCTTCGGTATCACCGTCATCAAATAAAATCAGGAATGTGTGATTATCATATTCTTTGGATATTGTTCCTGGATAATATGTGCCGTAATTTTTCCAGTTTACAAGAACCCGATCTCCTGGTTCAAGAGGAGGTTTTGCTGGACGAATACTCCCGGGTGTCGCTCCAATCACGACCGCCAATTTTGTCTCTACAATCGTATCTTTTGGGACATCTACTCTATATGTTCCATCGGGATTAATCCCGACAACAGTACAACGATCAAGCCATCTATTGTTGGTTGGACTGTAATATTCCACATGGTCGCCAACTTGGAAAGAGGGCGGGAGGACGACCTCTTCAACCGGTAATTCCGGAGCAGGCGGCGAATCTTTTTGATCAAGCACTCCTAATTGTTTCAAGGCTTCAATGACAGCAGAAGTGACTGCAGCAGCATCGTTGTTTACTACGGTGTTGTGAACGATATCTCCGCTCATGACGGAGTCTTGCATGTTCAGTGTAGTTGCCGAAGTTTCCTCTTGCTCTGAAGAATTATTTGGTGGGGCTGGAATCCACTCTGAACCTGTCCACATATATTTCCCATCGGGACTAAGAGTTCCATCTGCCATATTCATCCTAGATTGTTCCGATTTACCAAATCTTCTATCGCTAAATTTTGAAATTAAAGAACATCAAATCTCTAGGTTTTGAATAGTTTGAAATACGAGAGGCTACTAATAATAAATGGGGATATATTATCGAAATAGGTACAACTGCTATGGCAATACAGGCCATACGTTCACTTTTACCACAAATAACCTCCTTAGTTTACGATGGCTATGATAAGGGGAGTTTTATGAAATCCGACGACGCCTTAAGAGCGGAACTTGGAAGGCGTTGTGAAATGTTGGCACGACACGCAGAGAAGTTGCAAAACGATGCTAATAATAACGGCCATAAGTTAGCAAGGAAGACACTTTCCGGCACAATTGACACTCTACATATTTTCCAACGAGAAATCCAATTTTCAGTATCAGGAGCAAATGTTTCGAACCATTCTGGAATTGGCAAGTTAAAATCAAAGTCGATTAAGAAATTGGTAAAACACGATAGCCAATCGCTTCAATCTATGGTTGAATGTACTCGGCTTGTGAATGCAATCGCCGAGAAGTATATTTCTGTTGAAAATGAAGAAGTCATGATGGGATTGATCTCCGAATGGAATCAATCAATAACAAGGTGTAGAAACAGGTTCCTTGAACGAAATATGTTCATTGATGGATTAACAAAAAGGTGAAATTATATGCATTTTAGATGGAGAGAAAACCCCGCAGTAATTGCCCAGTACATGGTAGCTAGCAAAGTTCCAATTCAGGCGGAAGTAACATTGAAGCCTAACGAGATTTGTGTAGTTTTAGAGAATGGAAAGGTTGTTGGTTCAGTATCGCAACAACACATGGAAGTAAATCCTCAAGTTGGAATGATTGGAAGATTATTTGGTAGGCAAAACCCACAGAGAGCGTTCATGTTTTGTTTTACAGGACCTCATGAAGTAATGGTTCAGGTGAAAGGCCAATCAAATCAAGGCGATGAAATAAACTGTCTTGTATCGATGAAAGTTGAAATCACACGTGAATCAGCTCCACGACTCTTGACATTCCCTGCTAAGGGAGTTGTTACAGTACATGCAAGCGAGATTGCGAAAGAACTTACTTCAATAGTAAATGCAAATACTTTGACATTTTTGAAAGATATGACTTCTGAGCAAATGAGAACCGTTGAAACGAATGAAGACCTTTGCTTCCATTTGAAATCTGAATTACGTTCATCATTTGATCAATACGGCCTACAACACAGGGGCATTCATGTTATTTGGAGCACAAGTGTTGCTGAACAGAGATTGCAAAACGAGCAAGATTTGGAAAGGGTTAGGCTTTCCAAAGAAGCAGACTCTGATAGACAAGAATTGGAACTTAATCATATGATTAAAACCGAGCAAAGAAAACATGAAATCAACGCTCGCCTATCTCTCGTTGGAGTCCAGGCGCAACATAAAGCAGAAATGGAAAACGAACTATCGAAACTCGAAAATGAAGGCAATCTTACCTTTACCCAGTGGGTGCAAAATAATAGATTGCAACAAGCGCAAAACGAAGCAAGTAGAGAAGAAGCCTTGAAAGACGCTCAACTAGATCTTGAAGTAAGCAAGTTGAATGCCGAAAAGGAGAGATTCGACCGCTCTGCCGATTTCGATCAGAAAGAGGATAAAAAGCGACGTGCTATGGAAATGTTTGAACAGGTTCAGGCTAAGAAACAAGAGCGAATGAGATTAGATGCCGAACAAGAAAAGGAGCGCCTAAATCAGCATGCAAAGGCTTCTGAAAATACGATTTCAGTTCTAGAAAAGAT
>CAXGTB010000058.1:0-7729 GCA_964012565.1 uncultured euryarchaeote
TCAATTTTACAAGTAGAATTAACATCAGTGGAAGGAGACAAAGTAACCCTTTCCCAACCATCGATGAAACACTTCATCAGGAAGAAAGGAGAAAATTTGTCAGAAGGAGAAACTGCATTATCAGCAGGAACACATCTAACTCCATCTAGGGTCGGCCTATGTGCTACAATGGGCTACTCATCAATTCCAGTAATTAAGAAACTGAAAGTTGCTATAATCTCAACAGGAGATGAACTAAAGCAACCAGGTGAAGAATTAGAAAGAGGAGAAATCTACGAATCCAACTCATTTGGAATATCTGGATTGGTAAAGTGGCTAGGTCATGAACCAGTCCGTATGCATTCAGTGGGGGACACAATCGATGATTTGAGGAAAACTCTCAACCACGCATCAATACATACAGATCTAATCATCACAAGCGGGGGCGTTTCAATGGGGGATTGGGATTTGGTTAGAAAAATCATGGAAGAGGAAGGAGATTTACACTTCTGGAGAGTTAAATTACGCCCCGGATCTCCTCCATTATTCGGATTATGGAACAACACTCCAATCTTCGGCTTACCAGGAAACCCAGTCAGTTCACACGTTGTATTCAGGATGCTAGTAGCTCCTTGGATTAGACACACAACCCATGCAAATGGCCCGATTGAACCTAGGTCATTGGCGACATTGGCAACTAGTGTAAAACCAACAAAAGATTGCCTTACTCTCAGAAGAGTAAGCATTCAAATGGACGATTCAGGATTATCAGCCCATCAAAAAATACACCAAGGCTCAGGTAATTTGGCAAGTATGGCATTAAGCGAGGGAATGGTTGTCTTACAACCAGGAAGAGAATATTCAATTGGCGACACGGTCGAGGTTATGTTTCTTTGAGGTCTAATTATGAAATTCGAAAAAGAGATTGAACTTTTAGAAGCTCTTTCATCAATGCACCCCAATTCTAAAAGGAATACGTTGAGAAAAATGCTCACTACTGGGAGAGTGATGGTTGATGGAAATATAATCCACAAAGCCAAATTTTTAGTCCCAAATGGCGCGAATATAGCCATCTCTGATAAAGAAACAGCATCCAAATCTTCCCCTCCTCCAGTCGTAAAAAAACAAAACCCTAGAATCAAAATTCTGTTTGAAGATGAACACATAATTGTCGTAAACAAACAAGCAGGCTTGCTTTCAGTAGCGACGAATAAAATGGAGCCAGACACTCTTCATTCTAGGGTTGTCAATTATCTAAAATCTCAAAATGAAAAGTCATGGGCATTCATTGTTCACAGGCTAGATCGAGAAACTTCTGGAGTAATGATATTTGCAAAACATAAGAGGCACAAAGAGTACTTACAAGAGCAGTTTGCAAAAAGAGAAGTTCACCGCATATACCATGCATTGGTTGAAGGAAAACCACAAATCGACAGAGGAACAATCCATGAATGGTTGTTGGAAGACAAGTTCCTCAGAGTTAAAGCGGTCAAGAAAAACCACCCGCAAGCCAAGGAAGCAATTACACATTATAGCGTGGAAGATAATGATGAATTTGCTAGCCTAATACAACTTACAATAGAGACTGGAAGGCGCCACCAAATAAGAGTCGGTTTAGCAAATTTAGGTTGCCCTGTTGTCGGCGATTCCGATCATGGAGCGGAAGGAAACCCAATCGGAAGAATAGCGCTTCATGCAAGCTCATTGGAATTCCTACATCCTGAAACAGATGACCCAGTACGCTTCGAAGCCCCAATCCCCTTTGGACCAGAATGAAAAGCAAGGTCTCAAGAACCCTTGACTAGCCCAATCAATCATGCCAAAGGTAGGTAGTGATGGCTGGATTGAAGTTCGTGGTGCACGAACTCACAATCTCCAAGACATCGATGTAAAACTACCAAAGGGCAAATTCGTTGTTATTTCCGGAGTATCCGGTTCAGGAAAATCATCATTGGCATTCGATACATTATATGCTGAAGGCCAGAGAAGGTATGTAGAGAGCCTTTCCTCTTACGCAAGACAATTTATCGGACAGATGAAAAAAGCAGATTGTGATAGCATCGAAGGACTATCTCCTGCCATTTCAATCGATCAAAAACAAGGTAGTCATAACCCACGCTCGACAGTGGCAACAGTCACGGAAATAATGGATTATCTAAGATTGATGTGGGCAAGAATTGGAAAACCACACTGCCCTACTTGTGGCGTAGAAGTAGCAAGAAGGACGGTTCAAGAAATCGTTGATGACATTATTTGGAAAACAGAAGGCCACGCACTTGCTGTTTGGAGCCCGGCTATTAGAAACCGTAAAGGAACTCATTCCGACCTATTTCGTCATTTAGTAGAACAGGGTTGGACAGAGGGTAAAATAAACGGCAGAGAAGCTTCATTCGAAGAAGATCATAATTTGGACAAGAATTTACGCCACGACATAGATGTTAGAATTGATAGGTTACGTTCTACAAAAGATCGCAGACAGAGGCTAACTGAAGCAGTAGAATCGGCATTGAAAATAGGCGGTGGAACCGTCGCAATAGAGAGCATAAAATCCCCTGAAGACGGTTTTGAATTTAGCGAGGGGTCAAAGTCCCAAGAAACTAAACTTGGAGACACCATGGTTTGGTCAGAAGAATTTGCTTGCCCAGAACACGGAGCATTCATGCCTGAAATGAGCCCAAGGGTGTTCTCTTTCAACTCACCACTAGGGGCATGCTCTTCATGTCAAGGATTAGGGGTTCAACGAAGATTTAGTGAAGAATTGCTAGTAGACAAAAAGGCCACAATATCTGAAGGATGTATTATCCCTTGGCGGCAATCAATGTCACCCCACTGGTATCGTAAATTGATGGAACAAACCGCTTTACACTATGGTATACCAACCAATATCCCCTATTCACAACTCGATGATGATGCTCAGGACATTTTGATGAATGGTTCAGGATCAACAATAATTCATTTTGAATTCATTTCTGAGTCAGGCTCCCAATACAAGTACAACAAACCATGGGAGGGGGTATATGGAAGGCTCCAAAAGACCTACACTGAGACAACTTCTGATAGAACAAGGAGTCGATTAATCGCTTGTATGAATGATGAGCCATGCACTGCGTGTAATGGAGAAAAACTCAATCCTGCTGCTAGGAATGTTACTGTTGGCGGTAAACGATTACCAGATATTGGAGCAGCCAGCGTTCACGACGCTCTAGAAATCATCAAGTCAATGGCTGGAAAAGGAAATACAGCAGAAGAATTAGATGAAAGAAGTGCCTTCATCGGAAGAGAAATCCTCAAAGAAATCGAAGGCAGACTTGCATTTCTGAATGATGTTGGATTGGACTATCTCACTTTAGATAGAAAGGCCAATACATTATCTGGTGGAGAAAGCCAAAGAATACGCCTAGCTACACAAATTGGAAGTCGATTAACTGGTGTAATGTATGTTCTTGATGAGCCTTCAATCGGGCTTCACCAAAGGGATAATGATAGATTGTTAACAACACTAAGAGAACTTTCTGATTTAGGAAACACCTTACTTGTTGTAGAGCACGACGAAGATACACTTAGACAAGCAGATTGGCTTTGTGATCTAGGCCCGGGGGCGGGTTTAGAAGGAGGAATTGTCGTTGCCAATGGAACTCCAAAATCAGTTATGAGAGCTAAAAACTCAATAACCGGAGCATATCTATCTGGAAAGAGATCAATACCAGTTCCTGAAGAAAGAGTAAAGCCATTCAAAGGGCATCTCAAAGTCATAGGTGCTCGACAAAATAATTTGGACAATATCGATGTTGAATTTCCACTCGGCTGCCTCACAGCCGTAACTGGTGTTTCAGGCTCGGGTAAATCCTCTCTTGTATCTGGTATTCTAGCCCCTTCCCTTCAGAGAACCCTGAGTGGGAGCGATTCAGTTCCCGGCGCTCACGATGAAATCGAGGGAATCGATATGGTGGACAAAGTGATTGTAATAGATCAATCACCAATCGGTAGAACTCCTCGCTCTAACCCAGCAACCTATACAAAAGCGTTTGATGAAGTTAGAAAATTATTCTCTGAAACAAAACTCGCTAAGGAGAGAGGCTACACCCCAGGTCACTTTTCATTCAATGTAAAAGGAGGAAGATGCGAAGCTTGTCGTGGAGGAGGTTCGATTAAGTTAGAAATGAACTTCTTACCTGATGTTTGGATTACTTGTGATTCCTGCAATGGAACTAGATACACAAGAGAAACACTCGAAGTTACTTGGAAAGGAAAGAATATTCACGATATTTTGCAGATGCCTGTTAGTGAAGCTGTAGAATTCTTTGCCAATCACCGAAAACTTCACCGCACACTATCAACCATCAACGATGTTGGACTAGGATACATCAGATTAGGCCAACCTGCAACTACACTTTCTGGGGGGGAAGCTCAACGTGTCAAACTCGCTAGTGAATTGCGAAGACCCCCTCATAGGCACACGATGTACATCCTTGACGAGCCAACAACAGGATTATCCTTTTCAGATGTTCAACAATTAATCGATGTTTTACTCCGCTTGAGAACAACAGGACACTCAATAATCGTCATCGAACACCATATGGATGTCATAAAATCAGCAGATTGGGTCATCGATTTGGGCCCAGAGGGCGGTGACCGTGGCGGGCAAGTGATAGCTTGTGGGACACCAGAAGAAATAGCGAAGGTAGAGAGTAGTTTTACTGGCCAATTTCTTAAGAAAATCCTTTGATTTTTCAAATATTAACAAGCGTAGTATTCATGGACGGTAGTCGCTGCGGATTATTTGCCCCCGTAGGGGGCAGGTGCCTAGAATGTCTTCAAACATAGTCAGAGTTGAAACCACTCCCAAACTTGGAGACGGAATGAGAGACGTTCGAGGAAATTCTGTAAAACGGCAACTAGAAGCCGATCATGGCATCGAAATTGGCAGCGTTAGGTCAATTGTAGGGTTCTTGATATCAAGTGAAATAACATCTGAAGAAATTTCAGAAAGAGTGGATGATGTTTTTGCAGACCCAATTATTGAGGAGAGTGCAACCGACTCTTTACATTTAGAAAACAAAGATTTGTTTTCTAGCGAACCAGACATGGTCATAACAGTAGGATTCAAACCCGGGGTTACAGATAATCCTGGTAAAGCAGCACTAGATGGATTTCGTACTATTTTTCCCGAAGCAGGAGAACTAGCAAGAGTTTCTACATACCTAACTTATGTTTTCAATGAAGTGCCAAAAGAAGTAGAAGTTGAATGGCTATCAAAACAATTACACAACGGATTGATCGAAAGGGCATTAACTTCATCCAAAGGTGAAGATTACCCAATTATCGAATATGCTCCGATTGCACCTAGTGATTATGCACCTCCAGCGGTGGTTGATTTAGAGGTCTCTGATGAAGAATTGATGAAGCTTTCAGAAGAGGGACTATTGGCTCTGAATTTGGAAGAAATGCAAACCATTCAAGCGCATTACAGAGATAGCGATATCCGAGCAGCAAGATCAGAATTGGGATTGCCAGAAAACGCCCCTACTGATGTGGAATTAGAGTGCCTAGCCCAAACATGGTCTGAGCATTGTAAACACAAAATATTCGCAGCACATATCCACCACGTTGATACTGAAACAGGAGAAGACACAGAAATCGATTCTCTGTTCAAAACCCACATTATGAAACCAACTCTTGAAATGAAGGATGAAGTAGATTGGCTCCTATCTGTATTCCACGACAATTCGGGGGTAATCGCTTGGGATGATGAGTGGTCTATGTGTATGAAAGCAGAGACCCATAATTCTCCTAGTGCATTAGACCCTTACGGCGGAGCTATGACGGGAATTGTTGGTGTAAATCGGGACATCTTAGGAACAGGCCTCGGCGCTAGGCCAATAGCAAATACAGACGTATTCTGTTTCGGACCACCGGATTGGGAAGGAGACCTACCGGAGAACTTGTTCCACCCATCTAGGGTTTTCAGAGGAGTCCACGCAGGAGTACGTGTTGGTGGCAATGAGAGCGGAATTCCAACTGTTAATGGTGCTATTGTATTCGATGATAGATATATTGGAAAACCACTCGTTTATTGTGGTACAATTGGAATGATGCCGCGTAAATTAGCAGACGGTAGAGAATCCCATGTAAAGAATCCAGAAGCAGGCGACAGAGTCTACATGGTAGGGGGGAGAGTTGGCTATGATGGTATCCATGGCGCAACATTTTCTTCACTAGAATTGACCGAAGAATCACCATCGAGCGCAGTTCAAATTGGAGATCCTATTACACAAAAGAAAATGCTAGATATGATTCTAGAGGCAAGGGATGCAGGTTTGATAACATGCATTACAGATAACGGCGCTGGAGGACTTTCATCCAGCATAGGAGAAATGGCAGAATACACAAACGGCTGCCGCATTGATTTGGGTAAAGTACCGCTTAAACAAGAGGGCCTTTCATCTTGGGAAATATTAGTTTCTGAATCTCAAGAAAGGATGACAGTAGCAGTAAGAGAAGAGGATGTTGAAGCATTCGAATCCTTGGCTGACTTACACGAAGTTGAAGCAACATGGGTTGCAGATTTCACGAACACTGGCCAATTCCATGTTGTACATGGAGAAGATACTGTAGCTTCTCTACCAATCGAATTCTTACACGACGGTGTACCACAACTTCGCTTAGAAAGCGAATGGGCTCCACCAATCAATCCAGAATTTACCCCCCCTAAAGATTCGAATCACTCTGGCCTTTTGCTTAGGATGCTAGCGCGTCCAAATATTGCAAGTAAGGAAACATGGGTTCGACAATACGACCACGAGGTCATTGCTCAAACAGCAGTCAAACCATTTGTCGGTGTAGAAAGAGATGGCCCTGGAGATGCTGGATTACTAGCGCCAGTTCACGGCTCAACACATGGGCTAGTTGTTTCAAATGGCATATCGCCAAGGTACAGCGATATAGACGCTGGAGCAATGGCTGCAGCGGCAGTTGACGAAGCGGTGAGGAATGCCGTTTGTACAGGAGTCGATTTGTCTAAGATTGCAGGCCTGGATAATTTTTGCTGGCCAGATCCAATAGAAAGCAAGAAAACTCCAGATGGAAAATTCAAACTAGCCCAATTAGTACGTGCAAACCGAGAACTAGAGAGAGTATGTAGGGCATATTTCGTTCCATGTATTTCAGGTAAAGATTCTATGAAAAACGATTATGGAAGTGGAGAAAATAAAATATCAATTCCTCCAACACTATTATTCTCATTATTTGGCAATCATCATGATGTACGCTACACTACTACATCAGACCTAAAACCAGGAGAAAGCCTCTACTTAGTTGGTGAATCAAAACAGGAATTGGGAGCTAGTGAGATTTCTTACATGCTAACAGAATCTGGTGAAGCAGAAGGTATTGGCGGAGAAGTGCCACGTTTACCACACCCTGAGAAGAATTTGGAATCTTACAAGCAACTAACGAAAGCAATTCAATCAGGAATTGTCAGAACAGCCCACGATTGTAGTGAAGGGGGCGTTGCTGTAGCGATTGCTGAGATGTGCATTGGTGGAAGATGCGGCGCAGCAATCGATGTTGATGGCCCTGGAGATGCGGATTTGTGGGGCAGGCTTTGGGGAGAGTCTTTGGGAAGAATTCTTGTTGGAGTAAAGCAGGAAAACCGTGCAGAATTCTTAGCGGCTATGAAAGGCCAACCACTAACTTACATGGGCGAGGTAACAGATAGTAATACTCTGAGCGTTTGGGATGGAGACGATTT
>CAXGTB010000059.1:0-7684 GCA_964012565.1 uncultured euryarchaeote
TGGTCCCCGCTCCCAGACTTGAACTGGAGTGTGGGGGAGGGTCGCCTGACCCAGAGGAATAGTTAGCAGTACCACTTTCATGGTCATCATCATCTCCCTTCTTACTGGTTGTATCTCTACCAAGAAGTTCCTTGCGTTGCTGATATTCCTCGTTGATCTTTTCATAGTCATGAGAGACACGGAATAGGGCTGCATTCTGGTCAATCCCAATGGACTCAAGCCAAGACTTGTGTGATTCATCGTATGCCTCAAACTCATCTGCAGTAACACGCTTCTGAATTACATTCAATCTCATCATCTTGGTGAGGGCAGCCATGTCTTGCTCAACTTGAGTAAGGCGGTCGTCTAAGCCCAAGTGGTCGCCTTGATACTCAAGGACAATTTGGTTAGCCTTCTGCTGCTTGCGAGTGAGGTCAATGTAGACATTCTCAGTGACTTCGGTATTCTTGTGATCCAGTGCTGGAGAGAAGTGCTCAACCATCTTGTTGTTGTTGTATGCCCAAGTAACCAATGATCTTCTGAAACGGTGAATTCCGTGTCTGCCGTGATGAGCCTCAACACCCGCCTCAGACATCACAACCTTGACAAATGCAGAGAGCCAAGAAGCATCATTGAACAACTTCTCTGGTCGATGACCGAGAATGGCTAGATATTGCTCGTAGGCATCCCAAGTCATGTTATTCATTGGTCGAGTAACTGGTACACCCTTGTTCTCACCCTTCTGAATACGATAAGTGAGATTCTCATAACTGAAATCACTAGGTCTCAAATCCATGATTGAACCTTGACGAAGCGCATATGGAGCTGCAATCTTGAGATAGAGATTACCCATTGCTACTTTGCGTGGTGTAACATAAGAACCCTTGACCTTGATTGGTCTCCCTGCCATGATTTCATCAAGAATTGCCATCAATCGTTCAATTTGACCCGCAGTGATTGTTTCTTGAATCGATTTTTCGGTTGAGCCGTTGGACAGAACATTTTGCTTAGCATTGATGTAGACCGCCACCGATGGAGCTTCAACTCCAATTTCAGATAGAATCGCCTTTCCTGTGTGATAGCGTTGAGAGTTAGTAGAGTACTTTGAACCCCATTGATTATTGGCGATTTGGTCACCAAGTTCCTTGGTGAAATGTGCCATGTTGAGGATATCGTTGATGTCATCCAGACTGTTGAACCCAAGAGCAGTAAATGCAGCCTTGAAACTGTTGATTACAACTCTTCTGCCTCTGAAGGTACTAGGGTTGCGAGTGAGTTTGATCACCTCTAGGTTCTCATCAAGAAGTTCATTCAGAGTTTTTGTTGCCAGAGACATTACTCATCACCTCGCTTTAACACGCCAACCCACTTTGCTGGTTCTGGCTCCTGATTTGCTTGCATGATTTTCCATGCCTTCTCAAAGGGAGTCTCTTCATCTAATTCGAGGTGGCGGTGTTCTGGACACATCCAACCTGTCGCTTTCATTGTAGCATTACCTCCGCCAATTGGCTTCACCTTAGCATAAAGGCGAGTCATTGGGCGGAAACAACACGGACTGATACGTGGCGCTCTTCTGCCTGTCATAATTAGCGGATAACGGTACTCCTTATCAAATGTTCGGAGGTGGTTAACGCAGGTAGTTAACTACCCCCTAGTGGAAAAAGGCTTTACTGAATACAATCAATCGATATTTTTGGCATTCAACTTAGCTTGTTCCAATACTGTGCGGACCGCCCTTTCACATTCTTCAGGAGGGTAGCCGAACTCCTCCAGCAAATCCCGTAGAGCAATTCTAAACTGTGCGCTATGTAACATTAGCGTGGGCGGAGTGATTATCCCCATACATTTTTGCTCGCAGTATTGCGTTTTACCGCACTAAATCGGGTGGCTATTGGTTGATGACGAAGCATCTTTTGGTAGCCAAGAGAGTCTACCAATGCAAGAAGTTCTTGTGCAGCAGGTGAATTGAGATTCACACCTAATCGTTTGAGTTTGAAGCGCAGTGTAATTGACTCAGGTGAAGCAGACAATGCCTCATGCTTCTCAAGGAACATACGGCTTGCAGCCAAGTTGTCCAACTTCCTCCATTCACGACTTCTACTCACCGCTACTCACCTTCTTTCGGGCTTGTTTTGTCTTATTTTCACCGAACAACTGTGAATCCAATTCTGATTGGCTAAGGTATCGGAATGGTCTGCTGAGTACATCAGAAGCCATCCACTCAGAGAATGGATGCTTGCACAATTGTTCATCTGCTACAGACCAATACAGGCTTCGATCATAGTTGAATCTATGAAGTTCATCCTGAGCATCCTTGATTTCCTCAGTCCATTCGCTTCTTTCAACCCTCAGCGCCATCTTGTCCACTCTCTTGACCAAAGGTGCCATCTCAGTATATCGAAGCAAACTAAGATCAATTCCAGCCATACTCTGAGTGGTGAGAATCAATGTCAAACCCAGGTGTGAAATCACTCCAGCGATCCTGTTGATCATCCTGCTTTGGGTCGTTGCTGAATCTCTGCTACTCATGCTTACGGCTGTGTCATCGAGGATGACAATACCGTCTCGGAGAGTTGTCAATTCATTCATAGTAGGGTTACTTGATTTAGAACGAATATGGTCAGGGAGAGCTTCGATGTAAGCATCTGGCACTCCAACGAAGTAGAATGACCTCTGTGTGTGTTTTACAGCCCATTCTACTAATGCTAACATCAACGTGGATTTACCTGCCCTCGCTGAACCCGCAATCGGGATTATACCAGTTCCCAGTGCCTTCTGTTCATAGCATTCAACATTGGGTTCCAAGAGGAGCATTTGGGCTTTCTTCGCAGGGTTCCAATTCATTCAACCACCACCTCAAACTCTCCATCTTGATTCAGCATTTCATCGACATTACTCTGAAGGTTCAATGCATCTTCAATCTCTGTCGGTTGTAAGGAGCCATACAGAATGTTCAACCATCTCTCGGATAATGAACTAACTTGCTTTTCTACCTCAATTCCAATTGATTCCTTTGTGATTCTTTCAGATCTCAAGTGAGTTGAGAATTCCTTCGATAGTTTGTCGAAGGTTGTCAAATTGATGGCTTGGTCGAATTGGGTTAGACCTGCTAATTGTGTCCCAACAGCCTTTCCAGTGAAGGGGTCAAAGTCGGATACAATCAATCGTTGAGTCCCAGATTTGCTGGTGAAGATGAGTGGTTCTCCTTCGATATCCCATCGGTATCGCTTTCCAACTCTGTATTCGGTGAGTTTGCCTCCTCCATGAACTGCCACAACCAATCTTGCATCATCCTTGGCTCGATTCCACAAGAATGGAATGAATAGAATCGAGGAGCCAACAGAGCCTAGAATCCAAACTGGAATTTCAGCGATCCATGTAAATGCATCCATCCAGAGAATTAGGATAACAATTGCAATGAATGCTACTGGATACATAGCGTTGTGAACTAAGTCTGCCCAAGTCCGACCCACCTTGCCTATGCTACCACCTCCTCGCAATGGAAACGATCGGCAATGAAATTCAAGACCTTCCAGAACAGAACTGTGGTGATGAACCAAAGCAGAATTGAGGAGCGAATCACTAACCAGAAATTCGACTCCTCTAGGTCACTGAGACTCAGAGTTATTGGGTCTGGTATGCGATATTGTTCAACACCAGCCGTGAAGTCCCCTGCAGGATATATCGTCAAGTTGGAGAACGTTTGATTCCAACCTTCACCATTCAATTCAATGGTGTTTGTTTCGAGTGGGATTGAGAGTTCAATCCAAACTTCACCTCCAATTCTTGGTCGATTATTGACCACCACCTCAATTACACCACAAGAGGGAGTTGCTCTTACTACCAGGTCAGTTCCAACCAAAGTAGAGTTGTGCATCACCAATGAATAGTGAGCGTATCCATCCTCGACATATGCATACACTAGACAATCATCTGGTGTCGAAGCACTGGCAGCACTTGCTCCGCTTAGGGTGGTGATTGCGGATAATGCCAGAACTACCAGTGCTAAGACTGTGATTTGCTTTCGCTGTTTGAATTCCATATAACCACCCAAGTTCACTTCATGATGATGAAAAAATACTGTAGCCGAGGTCCTTACCCCAATTGAATAGTCCAGAAAGGACTCCAATGATGATTCCAGCTAGCCAATCGCCTAGATCCTCACCATCAACTAACATGTCGGTGAAATTTACAATCGATGTTCCTAGGTTGCCCCAGAAACCTGCTTCATTGAGATAGTACACTGCTCCCCAACAGAGGATGATGACACCTACCGCAATCCCAATTTGAACCCAAAAGAAGAACCCATCTTCATTCTTAGTCATCTCATCGAGCTTCATTTCAGACCACCAATGTTCTCTTTGTTGTCATCAAGTTCCAAATCCATACACCTGATAGGATGTTGATTGAGAGTAAGAATGCATATCCACCTAACCCAAGTTCTCCATTAATGCAAGCCTCAAGGTAGGATAGGCTTGGAGTCCAACCTTGGAGATACCAAGAACTGAATCCTCCAAATGTTCCTCCTGAAATGACCCTGAACCAGAGGTTGTTTGCCATTTTGAATTGAGATAGTAAGGTCAGTCCGAGTAGGCTTACTGCGCCTGTGAGAAGATAGATGGTGACGTATGTGAGTATCACTCGAACCACCTCTTCAACGGGTCCCAATAGCGAGTTGAACCGAGAGCGATTAGCAGAGAGAGAAATGTCAGCAAATATGGACTGACCGTCATGATCAATCCTTCAGTTGCAGCATCAGTGGTGAAAGTCTCAATCTTCAGTTTCCCACTGTTGATTGGTTCATTCGCATAATCATAGCCTGGCACTTCACCTTCGGTGATATTGAAGAGATTGACTCGGACATCACAGAATGGATCACAGTTACCAACCTCACTTCGTAATCTAAGGTGTTCGATACCATTGAGCCTGTGATTGAATGTAATCAACCAGTGGTCATTTCCATTAACGATTTCATACATCCTGTTATTGACTTCTTCACCAGTGAAAATCTCTGTCCCATTGACCGTCAGATTGTATTTGATATTCCAATTCTGGTGACAACTGTTGCAGTAGCCTGTAGAGACTAAGGTGAATTCGAACCGACTTATCGATTCAGATTGATTGACCAATTGATCTGGGATTCTCAATGTATAAACTGCATCATTTGTTGATGTCCAACAGTTGTGAGTCATCGTTTCTGTCAGTGGCGTTCCAACGGTTGTCCAGTTCTTGGATTGCCATGTAGAAGGTGTGTTCATCACAGAACCCAATCTGGTACAATCACCAGCCTCCAACCATTGGTATCCGTTATCATCTTCAGGTGATTGCTTACCAGCGACTTCCTCACCAAATGCGATTGCAAGAGCGACTGATCCACCCATGATGATAGGCATGAGAGTGGTTACCAGAACAATGGCTGCTACACTCAACCCAATTGAACCATATGCAGCCCCATCAGGCTTGTTGTTTGACACAAAACCACCACCCCTCAACCTACGTTTCCATTCTCATTTTCGTCAAATTCAGGACTCATTGGATCACACTCTGGGTCTTGTGAATCGGTCAATCCATCGTTGTCATTGTCGATTCCATCATTGCAGGTTGTGACCTGCGGCATATCCCCGCCATCTGAATCACCAGAGGACTGGTCGGAGAGAGTTGCCCCTGCTCCGAATCCAGCCATCAGGAGGAAAGCAATGAGTAGTCCAATTGCGAAACCATCGTCACGATTCTTCTTCTTTTGAGCCAAGAAATCACCTCAATCAGAGGCTCTTCTTGACACCAGCAAGGGAAGCTCCTGCTGCAACTGCGGAGGATGTGACGAAGAGTGCTTCAGCATTATTGAAATCGCTGTTAGCGTTCCAATCCCAAGTACCGTCAAAGACTGAAGTGATTGTATCACCAGCAGCCATGATTGCGATACCAGCAACAAGCATTGGATACCACTTGACGAATTCTCTGGCAATCTTTGGGTCCTTGCTGGAGACAGTGACTACACCCAAACCAACAAGGATGTTCATGATGGCACCTGCCATCACAACTCTATCCGTGATATTGATCTTCACCTCCTTAGTGGTGGATGTCGCAGGAGTGACTCCATAGGTTGCGTTCGTTTCTGAGTTCACATCTTCCGGACTGAAGATAACTGTGAATGATTCTCTGGCACCAACTGAACCGATCATCGCTGCTGAGGCGATGAATAATCCAATCAATGCGATGCTGGCGATTTGATGCTTGATAGTGCTGTTAGACATATCGTTCAAGTTATCTGCATTGGCGCTTGGGTTATCAAGAAACTACCTATGAGGTAGTCATCAACACAGATGGTTATTCCCTTAAGGGAATAACATCTACGATTCTTCATTAACAGGACCAACTGGATCAAAGCAGCCAATTATAGGTGGCGTAAGGAGTAACTTCCACCTGGGTTTCACATGAATCTGGGTAATCGCAATCATTTCCATCATAGTCAAATTGATACCAAGTAATATGTTCAATGTATCCATCCTGTTCAGCTCCGAAGACTGTAATGATCCAGGTCCCTTCAGCGACATCCCCTATGTAATCGGAGTTTGAAACAAGATCATCCCCTTCCTGATTTGTATCTACAATAACTTCTGATGTGGAGTAATCATACCCATTTAGAAAAATCATTGATGTGGAGTACCAACTCGTTGTCGTAGGTCTTTCAAAATGTAATGTCAATCCATCCCAATCTTTTGTCATTGATACGTTAACTATTTGTTGGTGATTACCAGAAACTAATGGGATTTGGAGGACAACCTCCTGAACATATGGATTATCCTCTCCTTGATCGTACAACGAGCATCTAATAGATGAATTATGTAAAACCTTGCTGAATTGGAAATAGACAGGATCTCTTCCTGTAATAATTGTAGATCCGTAAGCATTGTGTGGCAAATTATCCTCATCATAATTTTCGGGGTCAAAGGTATCTAGATCAATCTCGCCTGGAAACGGCTTGTACAGTGATTCTACCAGAGGTTTGTAACTCGGATTCAAACGATTTCCATATTCAGCTCCAGATGGAGAGCAGGATAGAATTGTCTTTCCTAGCGGTGTATCATGAACAGTGATGTTGAAGTGATTCATGGAGGTCTCTTTCACAGTAAACCATTCACCTTCGCTGGGATCATCATTCTCATTAGAATCAGGTTCATCGTTGTCAAAGAAGGTCAAGGATAAACTTCCAACCCAAGCAATTGACGACAAAAAAATGCATAAAATGATAATTGAGCCTGCTTTTCGAAGTGATACTTGGAATAGTCCCATCTCGTTCATGTAGAATCCTAACTCCATCATGTTGAAATGTATTCCTGTTTCCTGAGCACTTGCACAGGAATCACAAACAGGAACTCAAACCCAATTGATGATGATTAACTGATAACAGGATCCATATACGGTACAGGATGGTCCAAATGCTTGATCATGCCTACTATCAACAACTTGCCATCCAATCCCTTGTCCATTTTGATCATAGTATGCATTTTGCTCATGGACATTTAGCATGACAGACCCATATGATCTAAAATACTCTTGGCTGATTGTTGTAGAGGGTGGTTGGATTACAATTTGAAGTTCTGGGTCAGTAACGGCTGGTTCAGGAGGAGAAGGAGATGTGCAAAACCCTCCATTTTTATCGTCAATCACTGTACGACTCACAGTTTGAGATCTACCTGAGTCA
>CAXGTB010000060.1:0-7550 GCA_964012565.1 uncultured euryarchaeote
AGTATGATTGCTGAAGTAGAAAGAATCCCATTCGATATGCCTGAAGCAGAAGCTGAACTTGTCGAAGGTTGGTGGACTGAATACGGCGGCATGAGATTCGGACTGCTTTTCGCAGCAGAATACATGCGTGTTTACGCTGCAAGCATTCTGTTTGCACACTTCTTCATGGGCGGTTTCCATGCACCGTTTGCCGGAACAATCGGCTCCTTGGCATACGTAGGAGATGCATATCTTGCAATTCCTGGAATCATTTGGACTCTGCTAAAGGCTTGGTTCATTTTCACCGTAGTATTCGTCTGGGCTAGAACAGCCCTTCCAAGAATCAGAACCGACCAGATTCTAGAATTCGGTTGGAGAATGCTACTACCTCTTGCTGTATTGCAAGTTATTCTCGCAATGGTTTACCGCCTATACTTCTTCGATGCTAGCGCAATGTCTGACACAGTCGCAGGCGGCTGGTCTTGGGATCTTACAATTCTAGAGTTCACAATCCCATGGGGATTGCCAATCCTAACTACGATGTTCTGGCTGGCAGTATTCGTGATTTTGATGAAAGATGAAAACATCGAAGAGAATGAGGAAAGAATGTATCACATTCGAACGATGACTCCTGCGGGAACGCACACGGCAGGACAGGAGTGAGGTGATAGTATGGCAAGGCATCCACATGGTAAACCAAATTTCAGAAACCTATTTTGGTACCCGTTTAAGATAACAGGATTGACCGTTTTGAGAACCTATGAATTCATAGGAAAGAGATTCTCTGGCGGTTACCATAACACCACTCATCCCGAATTCATAGATGACGGAGATATCGCCCGTGCTGAAAAGACCAAGCACATCAATGATATCACCGCTCACCACTATACTCCTGATAGAGCAGGAACAGATCTAACACCTACAATTTGGAAACCACAAACAGTCAGTTACCCATATGAGCGCATCGAAGAGATTGAGCCATGGTTATTCGTTCCAGGAAACTACAACGGTCGTATTGGAATAATTTGGGAAACTTGTACAGCCTGTAAGATGTGTGTTAACATCTGTCCAAACTCATGTTTGCACATGACGACTGAACTTCGCGTCGACGTCCTAGACAGTGCAGAAGGTGAATGGGAAGGCTATGGTGCTGAACTTGAAGTTGGTAAGTTCGCAGCTGTAGAAAAGCCTGAAGTTATTGAAACTCTAGATTCATTCAATCTAGCAACAGCGCATACTGATGCGCCTGACGAATGGAGATTCGGTGAAGTTCTGGACCTAACAGGTAACAGCGCACGTATGCGCTGGAATGACACAGGTGAAGTTGACCAAGTACCTCTTGAGACACTTTACCCAGCGGACGACCAAATCGTTTCTGGAAGGATTGATTTGGGCCGATGTATGTTCTGTGGACTTTGCATGGAAGCATGTAACTTCACTTCCTTCTTCATGACTAATGAGTACGATGGTATGTCCGGATTTACCCGTCAAGACCTTTGGATGGATGCAAGTAGAACTAGAGTTCTAATCGGCGACCACCAAGAAGCCGTTGATGCAGAACTAGCAAAGAGAGCTAGCAAAGAGAGAGATAAGAGAGCCAAGAAAGCCGCTAAAGCCGCTAAAGCAGCAGGAGAGGCTTGACTATGGATCTAGCAATGTACCTTGAAGTTGGAATGTTTTTCCTGATGAGTACTATCGTTATTGGTGGTGCTCTTGGTCTAGTTTACATGCAGAGAGTTGCACATTCAATGATGTGTTTGATTTTCTGTTTCATGGGAGTTGCTGGTATATTCATTTTGATGGGTGCAGAATTCCTTGCAGTCATTCAAATCCTTGTTTATCTTGCTAGCGTAATGCTGGTTGTACTGTTTGGTATTATGCTTACTAGAAGGCAAATTCTTGAGGAGGATTTCGAATGAGATTACTATCTATTCTTGCAAGAGTTGGCCTGGTATTCCTAGGTGCTGTGATAATCACAGCGGTATCAGCAGATATCGTTTGGGAAGATTCCTCTGATGAGGAAATTACAACCAGCGACCTAGCATCCGCATTATTTGATGATTGGGCATTACCATTGCTCGCTCTAGGTTTCCTTATGGCAATGGCAATGGTTGGAGCAGCATACCTTGTTCGTGACGAGAGATTGGTGAATCTCGAGTGGGAATTAACTGGAGGTGAAAAGGAATGATAGATCCAGCATGGGTATCTGGCTTAGCAGCCATCCTTTTCATTATCGGATTATGGGGTGCGTTTAGTAGAAAGAATGCAATTGTTGTACTAATGTGCATAGAGTTGATGCTAAATGCAGTAAACCTTCAATTCGTAGCAGCTGCAACCCATTGGGGAGACGTAACCGGTTGGGTTTACGCAGTATTCGCTATAGCAATCGCAGCAGCGGAAGTTGCCATTGGTTTGGCAATATTCCTCTCAATGTATGGGCAGCATGAGACCATATCTCTAGATGAGGTTAATCTCTTGAAGAACTGAGGTGTTATGATGAGTGGAAGTGAAATCATCGATTATGCCGTATTGATACCGCTATTGCCATTTTTGGCATTCCCGGTAATCCTGTTCCTAGGTAGAGTTTTCAATGGAACTCCAACTTGGATAAAGAATGTCAAGGAAGGAGGAATAATTGCGCTTGGAGTAATGGGTGCCAGCCTCATTCTTGCATTGCTTGTAATCAAGGAACATCTAAACAAAGTTGGTTCTGCAAATGTATTTACCTGGTTTGAGTCTTCGTGGTGGAATCCTGAAACTGGTTCGATTACGACCAAGGTATTTGGATTTGGAATCTATATTGATCATCTAACAGTTATGCTTCTGTTCGTAGCAGCATTCCTTTGTTTCTTAATCAACATATTTTCGATTGGATACATGAACACGGATTCAATTAATGACAACAGAAACCACCGATTCTATGCTGAATTCGTGCTGTTCTGTAGCGGTATGTTGGGAATGGTTCTAGCAGATTCATTCCTTTGGTTGTTCATCTTCTGGGAATTAATGGGTCTTTGTTCCTACTTGTTAATTGGTTTCTATTACGAAAGACCGAGTGCTGCTTACGCAGCAAAGAAGGCGTTCCTTACTACCCGTGTTGGGGACGTATTCCTCGTCATTGGTCTAGTAATGCTTTGGAATCTATTCGATGGTACTCTTGATTATGATGTGCTATTCAACCCAGATAATATCGCAGCTGTTGACTCTGGTGACTTGCAACTTGCACTTGGTATGATGTTCATTGGTGCTGTTGGAAAGTCAGCACAATTCCCACTCCATGTTTGGCTACCTGATGCAATGGAAGGACCAACACCGGTTTCTGCTCTAATTCACGCTGCTACAATGGTAAATGCTGGATTATACTTGGTAGCACGTATGTTCCCATTCTTCATGGAAGCAGAAATGGGTGCGCTTTCAACACTAGCGATTGCAATCGCTGTGATTGGTGGTATTACTGCGGTTATGGCAGCATTAATTGCATTTGTACAAATGGATTTGAAGAAAGTTCTAGCTTATTCTACAATGAGTCAGTTAGCATACATATTCACTGGCCTCGGTTCTGCTCTATGGTTTGCCAACAATGGATACGACAAATTGGCAGCATTCGCAATGGGTGCATCGCTCTTCCATCTTTTCAACCACGCAATGGCGAAAGGTATGCTGTTCATGGCATCAGGTTCTGTGATACACGAAATGCACCATGCACATCATGAGGTTGCACACCACGGACATGATGATGACCATCACGATGATCACCATGACGACCACTTCGATGCACAGTCAATGGAGAACATGGGAGGATTAGCAAGTAGATTGCCTATCACAGCGACTGCAATGTTTGTAGGAAGCATGTCGATTATTGGTATTCCTCTAATCGGTGGATTCTGGTCAAAGGAAGGAATCATTGCTAGTGCATGGCAAGTTGCACTAAAGGAACCAATCTTCCTTTTGCCTGCAATGCTCATTCTAATCGGTGCAGGAATGACAGGATTCTATATGTCTAGAATGTGGTTCATGACTTTCGCTGGTAAGCCAAAGACAGAAGTTGCTGAGCATGTTCATGAGCAAACACCATGGATACCAATTCCACTGGTAATTTTGACATTCATGACCCTCGGTGCAATCGTATTCGCTGGAATGCACGCTGGCCACTGGCTAGGAGACTTTGAGTCTGGCCACTACACCGGTTTCTTCGATGGAATTGGTTATGAAATGGAGCACGTCTTCTTGAACCATGATCCATTCTTGATGCTCCTAACCTACGTCGCTATTGGATTATCTCTCGTCCTTGGACCGTCTTTTGCTATGGCACTTTACGGAGGCGCTCTAGATGGAGACCAGAAAGCAAAGCCTTGGATGCAGTGGGCTATCAATCTCTCAGCAAGAGTAAACAAGAATTCGAAGTTCGATAACACAGCATGGGCAAATTCAAGTCTCTCTAATTCTTTGCACAAGAGATTGCACTTTGATGATATTTATGATGCTGCAATTATGAAAATTGTAGTTGGATTTGCAAAATTGTCAGCGATATTTGATACGAAGTTCATCGACGGAGTAATCAAGACAATTGAATCTACAAGTCAAGAAGCATCTCGTAGAGTACGTTCTCTTACAACGGGTAGTGCAAGGGATTACATTATGATGACAGCGTTAGGAACGTTGGTTATCTTCTTACTATTATGGGGGGTGGCTTGATTGGCAACTAACCAAGCTTTGGATATCAAGAACAAGGAGTTCATGTTGGTCGGTGGCCTGTTGATAATTGTTGCAGGATTGATGGCGTTCTTCCCATCACTTGGCGACTCAGAAACAACAGTTGATTGGATAAGTCTGCCATTGGTTGGCTTCCCTATCATTGTCAGTTGTATTTTGCTAGCATTCGCAAGCCAGGAAACTCGCGCCAGAAAGCAGGTACTAGCAGTGCCGATTCGATTGTTCACACTATGTGCATCATTGATTCCTCTAGCAATTTCTACAGCTCTGTTCTTTGATTGGTTGATTTTAGTTGATTGGGATTTGGGATACAACGAATATGCTCTTGAGAAAGAATATGTTTGGATTGAGACTATTGGAGTTTCATGGCACGTAGGATTGGATGGACTATCATTCCCAATGGTTTGGTTGACCACTTTCTTAGTTCCAATCACAATCATCACAACATGGAATGAGAAAGATGGAGCAACTTATCATCCACTTCTATTGATGATGGGCGGTGCTCTAATCGGAGTCTTCGTTGCCCTAGATTTATTCCTGTTCTATGTATTCTGGGAATTGACACTAATTCCAATGTTCTTCCTTATCCTAAAATGGGGAGGAAAAGATCGTAGGTATGCAGCACAGAAGTTCTTCATATACACATTCTGTGCATCTGTAATCATGTTGTTAGGATTGATCACACTATACTTCCTCCAGCCGGAAGGTAGTGGTTCACAGTACGGGACCGTTACTGGTCGAACCTTCGACATGACCGTTCTTTTCTCCAATGCAACAGCATACAATATGGGAGACAATGTCTTCCTAGGAAAAGATATGCAAAATGTCCTGTTTGCAATGTTGATGATTGGATTCCTCGTCAAATTACCAGCCGTGCCATTCCATACTTGGCTGCCTGATGCGCACGTACAGGCTCCTACGGGTGGCTCCATGTTGCTAGCAGGAGTTATGCTGAAGATGGGTGCTTATGGAATGCTTAGAATACCAATAGCAATTTTCCCTGATGCAGTTGTTTACTACCAAGATGTAATCATGGCAATTGGCTTAATCTCCCTTGTTTGGGGTGCGATTGTCTGTTTGGGACAAACCAACCTCAAAAAGATGGTTGCATATTCATCGGTATCTCACATGGGTGTAATTCTACTGGGTATTGCTAGTATGCAGCCAATTGGATATGCAGCGGCTCTATTCATGATGTTCGCACACGGAATTATTTCTCCAATGCTGTTCGCAGTATGTGGTGCATTCAAGCATCATTATCATTCGATGGAAATCGGTGCAATGCGAGGAATGGCAAAGTGGTCTCCGTATCTTGCAGTTTACATGATGTTTGCATGGATGGCAAGTTTGGGTCTACCTTTACTTGCTGGATTCGTTGCTGAGTTGATGGTAATGATAGCATTCTGGCCAGAATATGGTTGGTGGATATTGCTACCTGGAGCAGTTCTAGCAATTACTGCTGCATACTACCTTTGGTCGATGCAGAGAACTATCTTTGAAGGTGGAGATGAAGGACAACCTCCAGAGTCTTTGAACGGAGAGACCCCTCCTGACATAACACTATCCGAGAACATTGGAATGATTATTCTAGCAATATTCACTGTAATCTTTGGAATATTCCCATTCATTGCCTTAGGAATGATGGATCAATGGACTGTAGCCTTCTTCGAGGGCGTATTCAACATGGGGGGTATCTGAATGGAAGTAGAAGTCTTCAGTACCGAATTCTGGCAAGCATTCGCGCCAGAATCTATCCTTATCATTGGTTTACTAATGATCTTCATAGTACCTAACCTTGGAAATTCGAAATTCAGAATTCCACTAACTAAGGTCCGAGTTCCTTGGTTCTTAGGCGGTAAGAGATTCAAATTAACGGGCTCTCCTGCAATACCAGGTATGTTAGCGACAGCAACACTGTTCACTGCTCTTGGTATGATGGTTATCGAGTCAATAGATGGGAATATGGATACTACGACAGTCACTAGTGGTGGAATTGTAATTCTGCAAATGGATAATTTCTCAAGATTCTTTGAGATTCTATTCCTAGCAGCTGTTCTACTAGCTTCCATGGCCAGTCTTGATAGAATTCCTGCACACACTTTTGAAGGCAAGAAAACCCTCGAAGAAATGTACGATAACCGACGTCAAGCAGATTTCTACATCTTGATGTTAACTACTGCGATAGGTATGTGTACAGTTGCACTTGCACAAGACCTGTTTGTGTTGTTCGTTGGTCTTGAATTGGCTAGCCTTGCAACTTACGTGTTAGTTGGCTTCCATAAGGAAACAAAATCAGGTGCTGAATCTGGTGTCAAGTATTTCATCGTAGGTTCAGTAGCAAGCGGAGTTGGCCTGTATGGTCTGTCCTTACTTTACCTCGAATTCGGTACCCTTCAACTTGCTACAATTGCAGCAAACTGGGCAGATGCTAGTATTCTAGGAACAATCGCTCTAGGATTGGTATTGGTTGGATTCGGCTTCAAAGTAAGTGCTGCTCCATTCCATTTCGCAGCACCGGATGCATACGCTGGTGCTAACTCGCCAGTGGCTGGTGTATTAGCAACCGCCTCGAAGGCAATGGGAATGATCGGTTTGATCAGAGTCTTACTCGTAATTGCATTGCCAGAAGCCGGTGCTGATGAGAGTGCAATTTGGTTGTACACATTGGCTACTCTATCTGTGGTCACAATGACATGGGGTAACGTTGCAGCACTTGGCTCAACCAACCCCAAGAGAATGCTCGCCTACTCTTCAGTTGCACATGCTGGATACATGCTAGCAGCACTAACTGCTGTTGGAGCATGGAAGTGGGGAGAGATAGAAGCTCCTGGAGATTACGCTGAAGCGATAGTTGCAGC
>CAXGTB010000061.1:0-7482 GCA_964012565.1 uncultured euryarchaeote
TTTACGATTTGAAACTGCTAGAAAAAGCAGAGTGTGTAGCCTTTGATTTGGATTCTTCAGAACTTGATAGTTATCTTGCAGGAGTCGATAGATTCCAAGCAAAGTTGGGTAGTATGCGCTTGTTTAGGATGGGAAGCCCTCTCGCCATTTGTGGACTATTAGGTGCATTCATGCTTGGTCGAGCTGGAGAGATTAGCAATCCAGAAATTGGTTACTGGACTTTCGCAATTATTTGGCTAATATCTGCAATCGCTTATTCCTATTCAGAGCCAGATTGGCGTCAAGCACTGTGACGTCTACGGTTATCGTGGAAATTCAGTTCATGGGTTTTCGCTAATTGCATAACTTCAATCAAGAAACCATCTCTCGCCTCTCTCTCTATTTTGCCACTATTGATGTCCCAGTAAATATTGCATCCAATATCTATTGCATCAGGGCCTAATGTAGATACTCTTGCAAAAGAAGAATCCTCTTTCATAGTCTTTTCATGACTAGCGATTAGATTGGCTACATCATCACAAAAATCGGAGACCTTTGTTGGGTCTGAGTTAATATCCAATTTGAAAATTGGTTGCCATCTTCTAAATCTACGCTTGCCCCAATTCTCAACAGGCGTATTTGTCAAATTGGCATTAGGCATTGTAACCACAGTGTCCTGACTAGTTCTAATCAAAGTAGTACGCAGACCTATTTCCATGACCTCACCCTCTACTGCACCTATTACAACCCAGTCTCCAACTTGGAATGGTCTGTCAAGAAGAACAGTTGTTGCACCGAATATATTCGAGATTGTATCTTGGGCAGCGAGTGCTAATGCAAGTCCCGTAATACCTAATCCTGCTACCATTGTAGTTAGATCAAATCCTAGGGCGTCCGCGATAAATACTAATCCGAAAATCACGATCAAGAATCTCATGATACTTTCAGCCGCAGAAACAACAGTTTTCTGCGAACCATCTAATTCACCATCATCATCTGTCCACAATACAAACCCGTGAATTACTCCCACAAATTTGAACGCGGTAAGCACAATCGCAACAACCAGTACTAGCTGTAGAGCCGAAGTTAACCAACCGAAGTTCTCTCCCAAATACATACAGAGCCAACTTCCTGTTGCAACTCCCAATGCTTTACCAGAGTCTGACAAAGCCTTTCGCGCTACCTCGCTTCCAACACTTATGCTGCCGAATATTTTCGGGAAAATAAGTCCAACTATCTCTCTAATAATTAGAATAACAATTAGTGAGATACACGCTGCAATAACGCTTTCAATACCGATGCCAAGTACTTCCTTGTCGTGTCCGGGAATGGCTTCAATTATTCTCTCCATACATCTCTCCAAATACGCTAGGAAGATGTTGTTTTCGCTTGTTTTTGAAGAACTAGCCCCCTAAAGGGGCTATTTCACTCACACGACGCTTTGAAGAGGGGTTAGGTCTTGGCCAAGTCGGTAGCCATGCGATTTGAATCCCGAAAGACTTCGCTCACAATTCTTCTTCTACCCTTTTTGCTATCATTTCTTTCACCTATGGTTAGCGCCTCAGTTACCTCAGATGTAAGTGTACAAGATGATGATGAGATGGACCCATTGGACATCTGGGATTTAGATGACGAGGGCAAATACGTCGAATGTGATGAATTTGAAAACTCTGAAGGGGAAATGGAAGTTGCTTGCGAATATGTTTTCCCGTGGGGCGGGGACGAAATGATGCAGTTCAAAGAATATTACACCTTTGAGGCAATTCGTGCAAGAATGATGAGAATTGCAGCCGATAATCCCGATATAATTCAGTTTCATGAAGGTTTGAATGGTGGTGTCAACAAAAGAGGAGAAACAACCACTGCGGACACCTACGAGGGCTGGCACTACGGCCATTCCTCTCCTTGGTTGAAGATTACAAAAGATGTAGAAGAAGGCGAATACAATGCTTTCAATGGCGACACTGGAAATTATGAAGATCGTCCAGATATTATGATTGTTGGAAATCATCACGCCAGAGAATGGATGAGCCACACTACTCCGATGATGTTCCTCGAAACAGTGTCCTACTACTACGGAGGCGGCCCAGTGGATAATGACGGGGACGCTGCTTATTGGCAATCAAATGGTATTGATGACAACAATGACGGAGTAATTGACGATCCGTTTGAAGGATTTGATGAAGATCCATGGGGGGATGCTGATGGAGATGGCCAAGTTGATGATGACGGCGATTGTCTTGCACTTGAACCGAAATACCAAGACAGCAATGGAGATGGTAAGCCCTGTAACCCTGGAGACTTCGGTGTTGATGAGGACTTCAGTGAAGTAGAATTAACCAACCTAATCAATAGTCGTGAAATCTATCTAATTCCTCTTCTCAATACAGACGGTTTCATTTACGACCAAACAGTGTTCTGTCCAGCTCCGGCATGGGAATCATGCCCTTCTGGCGGATGGAGAAAGAATCTCAGAAATAATGGTCCAGAACCATTGCCTGACCCTAACGAGCAGGTTGATGAAGACTGTGATGGTGTAGATCTGAATCGAAACTACCAATTTGAATGGGGATGGCCATTGGGTGCTACAGTCCCTCTAATTCCAGGTACATGCACACCTGCTGAAGATGAAAGAGCAGGGATTACAAATAACGATGTTTACACTGGACCTTATGACACAACGGATAATGATGGGGACGGGTTTGTTAACGAAGACAACGTTGACGGTGAGGACGATGACAATGATGGTCAAACCGACGAAGATTGGGCTGGAGGTAACTCGGAACCAGAAACCAAGTTCATTCAAGATATGACTGAAATGAACGACGATGATGGCGATGGCGCTTCTGACTACAAGGCCACATTGACTTATCACTCCTACTCTGAACTGGTTTTGTATCCATGGGGCCATTGCACTGGTTGTCAGACTACTGACCACGACCAACTTGTCTATCATGGTGATCAGATGGCAATCATGACAGATTACACCAATATGCAATCCTCAGATCTGTATCCTACAACTGGAGATTTCTGTGATTGGCATTACGGAGTTCATGGATCCTATTGTTACACAATGGAGATTGGAACCGCATTCCATCAACATGAAGACGACATAGATCATATCGCGGTCAGAAACAATGGAATCGCTTTCTACATGACCAAGATAGCAGATAACCCTAGGGAAAGGGCTGACCTTGCAATAGAGAATATCCCAAAAAATCAGTATTTACAAAAACCACTTGAAGTGGAAATCCCGTCTTCGGGTAGCATACCTATTGAAATGTGTCTCAGCACCGCATTCGACATCAATCTGGAAACAGAAAAATCACACATAATGTATCGCTTGGAAAAATTAACTCGTCAGAGAACGGATTTCGGTCCGCGAGAGCTGAGTGAAGGGACATGGGAAATGACCCCATTCTCAATTGTTGAAGATTCGAGTTGTGAATTGCTGAATGGTAGTGGTATTGGTTACAAGGTAGTTGCAAACATACCGATTGCAGATGATGAATCGGGAACCATGTATTACAAGGCCATGGTCTCTACTTTGGGAGGAACGCAAAAGATCGAATATCCTGCAAATTCGGGAGTTTATCAAATCAAAGTTGACTACAGGGCACCTTATGGGACAATTTTCGGTTCCGTTATGTTGTTCGCAACAGTTGCAGTATTCGTCTGGGGAGGCCTTGGTGTCTGTTTGCGAATGATGATGGAAGATCAATCCGAGATAGAAGGAATATTGGATGCTGAGTTCGTGGAGGAGGCTTCTACATGAGCCAATCCTCGGACGAGTTTAGCGGCAGAATGGGACTTATTTTCGCCGCAATCGGTGCTGCTATTGGTACCGGAAACATTTGGCGTTTCCCTAGAATGGTAGGAGCTAACGACGGTGGAACATTTCTGATTCCGTGGCTATTTTTCCTGTTTGTATGGTCTATTCCTCTAGTTATTGCAGAATTCGCTTTGGGTAAACGTAGTCGTACTGGAACAATTGGTACTTTCCGTATTTTCGCAGGTAAAGGATACGCATGGATGGGTCTATGGACAGCATGGATTTCCACAGCGATTGGATTCTATTACGCAGTAGTAGCAGGTTGGTGTCTCAAGTATTTCCAACTTGGAATAACCAATGGATTGGTTGGAGATGACGTTGATACTCAACTTGTATGGAATGAATTCTTACAATCCCCAGGTTCAGTAGTATTCTTCCAATTCTTAGTTATTGCAATCACACTGTTGGCAATTTGGAAAGGTGCAAAGGCGATAGAGAAAGTGAATGTAGTATTGATGATTTCACTATTCGTTCTTCTATTCATGTCACTTGGACTCTCGCTATACATGGATATGGCAGACGGTACCTTGGATGGTTTCCTGTTCATGTTTACCGTTAATTGGAGCTCGTTGAGTGATCCAGCGATTTGGATTAATGGTTTATCACAATCAGCATGGTCTTGTTCTGCAGGTATGGGTATGGTCATTACTTACTCAGTTTACATGAGGAAAGATGAGGATACAACACTCAATGCGTTCACAATGGGATTAGCAAATAACTCGATTTCAATCATAGCAGGTCTGACTGTTTTGTCTGCGATATTTGCAGTATCGGCAAATCCACTTGATACGGTTACTGGAGGTTCCTCAGCAATTACATTCCTCGCTTTACCTGAAGTGTTTGCACAAGCACCTGGTGGTGGAACTGGTGCTTGGATAATGATGACAGGATTCTTCCTTGCGCTTTCATTCGCTGCGATAACATCGATGATTTCGACCGTTGAATTGTGTGTTAGAAACTTCGTAGATCATGGCTATGAGCGACAAAAGTCAGTTCTTCTGACATCCGTTGCAATATTCATTTTCGGTCTACCTTCGGCATTGTTATGGATTACAATGGCAGACGATGGTACCGCATTCCCACAATTCTTGGAAGTACAAGACCACATATGGGGATACGGTTTGATGTTTAGCGGACTATTCATCGCGTACACAATTTGGAAGTATGGATTCCACAAGTGGAGAGCCCAAGTTGCTGCAGGAGAAGCAGCACCGGGCTTGCGTGGTTATCTTGGAGTAGGCGTCTCGGCATTCCGTGACGATTTCATTAACACTGGAGATAACGACATCTGGATCGGCCGCTGGTGGGATATTCTGATGTATCTGGCATTCCCATTCTTGTTCACAGTTTTGATTTTATCATACTTCGGAGATATGATTGCCAACACTCCAAATGTTTGGGACCCAACCAATCCATCAGGTATCACGATTATCTTACTATTCTGGGGAATAGTAGCAATTGGATTCATCGCTTTCAACAAGAAATTATCTGAACGCCCATTGTTTAGAAATATTCCAGAAGGAGCGGATGTTGACATCTCGATGTTGCCAGGTGGTTCTGATGAACTAGTAGTTGAATTGGGCGATTACCCAGATGGGTGGGAACACCTAGCTGATAAACAAGCCTCTGAACTCGATAGCGCTTGATGACTGAGGTGATTAAATGGCACTGAGCCTATTCCAGTGGATAGGAATCGGTTTAGCAATCGCAATTGTGCTAATTCCGATCGCTAGGTGGTTTTGGAAACGTTTCGACTTACCTAGTAAATTTGCTTTGGAAACAATAAGAAGACAAAAGCAAGAAGATGAAGAAGCGGAGATGTGGGCTGGAATTGAGGCTCAAGTTCAAGCTGCTGAAGATGAAAAGCGTAAATCGGAAATTAAGAGAATGGAAAGGGAGACTGCAGCAGGATGGTCTCTTGATGAAGGTGAATCTGCTGCTGCATGGAATAAGTTAGGAATCGATGCTCCTGTTCAACCGGTTGAGCGAGAGATTGCACCTGCGATTGTAGAAGAGCAGGAAACAGAAGTCATTGAATTAACATTGGAGAATGCATTGAAATCAGGTAATCCGGATGAACCAGATTGGGAATTAATAGAGAAAATGTCCAATTTAGACAAACCTACAGAGGGCGTACCAGAGGCGCCGGACTTGGATGAACTTACTGAAACTGAGTGATAGTTTAGTCAATCTAGTATTTCCAAAAACCTACCAAACTACCTCTTTGCCTAGAGAGATTAGCCGTTCAAGTGAAATGCTCGATGCTCTTCGAGCACTACATGGTACAGAGGCCACGCGGAACCCGGGATTTCACCCCGGATGTGATGAACAGGCGCTTAGCCTTCGAGAATTTACTCGAATCTAAGTCTCTATCACATGGTTTCAAGCGTGTGCAAACCCCTATTTTCGAATCTCTTGATTTGTTTACGGCCAAGTCAGGACCTGGTGTAGTCAAACAATTGTATGCATTCCAAGATAAATCGGATCGAGATCTAACATTGAGACCTGAGCTAACCGCTCCAGTAATGCGCATGATCAGCGAAGAAATGCGTAGTTCTCCAAAGCCACTTCGCCTTTCTTACTTTGGACAGTGCTTTAGATATGAAGAATCCAAGAAGGGTCGTTATCGTGAGTTCTTCCAATATGGTGTCGAATTAATCGGTGCCAGTGGGCCGCTTGCTGAAGCAGAAGTAGTTTCTCTGGCAATCGATATGCTAGAGTCCTGCGGTTTGCTGGATTATGAATTGCGCATCGGCCACGTAGGTGTCTTGAAAGACATTCTAACCGGATTGGGCCTATCCTCACAGGGTGAACCAGAACCACCTGTGGCAACTGCGATGAGATTACTCGATAAGGGCGACTGGGACGGCCTGGCGGAGTTATTTACTGCCCATGGAATTGCCAATTCATCTTTGGAAAATTTGCAAAAGTTATCACAATTAGATGGTGGAATGGAGACTTTGGAATCCGCTAGAAGTATACTGAGTGAGTTGGGAGTTTCACACGAATCATTGGATCAATTAGCTGAATTATTATCTGCAGTAGAATCCTTAGCACCATCTCCTCCTTCTTTGAAGGTAAACCTCTGCGTTGCTAGAGGTTTGGATTACTACACAGGAATGGTATTCGAAGTCAATGTCGCCGAACTTGGTGGCGAAGGACAAGTACTCGGAGGAGGCTCATACAAACTTCTGCACTTGTTTGGTTTGGAGGATTTAGACCCATCATGTGGATTTGGGCTAGGCTTTGATAGAGTGTTGTTAGCACTAGAGGCTCAGGCACAAAGAGTTGGTCGCAGTGAAGTTGTTCCTGGCGAATCTCCAAGCCCAAGCACACTCATGCTTCCGTTTAAGATTGAAGCGAAATCTGTACTAAGTATTGTCAAAGAGTTACGTGATGCAGGCCACATCGTAGAGTTAGATCTTAGAGGTAAAAACATCGGTAAATCTCTTGATTGGGCATCGAAGAATGGCTTCACTAATGTGGTAATAGTTGGCCCACAAGACCTTGAAAACAATCAGTGTAGTGTCAAGAATCTTGTAACAGGAGAACAAAGCGTAACAGAACTAGAATCTGTTTCGATTTCAACTGTCCTCTGAATCTTCCCTACTAGGTAGGTAAACCGCAGCGACAGTCATTGCTGTAATCGCTGCCATGAATAAGAAGCCAGG